>NZ_JBICVV010000005.1:0-146718 GCF_043199295.1 Streptomyces sp. NPDC048612 | reverse complement strand
GCGGTGCGGTTCGGTTCGGTGTCGGCTGTGTTTACGGTGAATTCGAGTTCGCAGATCACGGCGACCGCGCCACCGGGGACGGGGACCGTGCAGGTGACGGTGGTGACACCGGGCGGCACGAGCAACGGCGTGGCGTTCACCTATGTCTCGGTGCCCGCGCCGGTCCTGACCTCGGCGGTCCCCAACTCCGGTCCGACCGCGGGCGGGACGACGGTCACCCTCACCGGCACGGCACTGGCCACCACCACCGACGTACGGTTCGGCAGCACACCCGCGACCTCCTTCACCGTCGTCTCCGACACCCATGTCACCGCCGTCGCCCCGGCCGGCACCGGCACCGTACAGATCACCGTCACGACCCCGAGCGGCATCAGCAACGGCCTCCCCTACACCTACTCCGGGGCCCCCACGCTGACCGGCATCAGCCCCAACTCCGGTCCGACCGCGGGCGGCAACACCGTCACCCTCACCGGCACCAATCTCACCGGGGCCTCTTCGGTCACCTTCGGCGGCACCCCGGCGGCCTCCGTGACGGTGATCTCCCCGACACAGATCACCGCCGTGGTCCCGGCGGCCACCGCCGGGCCGGTCGACGTCACCGTCATCACCCCGGGCGGCACCAGCACCCTCCCGAAGGCCTACTTCTACGTCAGCGCCCCGGTCCTCACCGCGGTCCTCCCGCTCTCCGGACCGCTCGGGGGCGGGAACACCGTCACCCTCACCGGCACACACCTCGTCGAGGCCACCGCGGTGCGCTTCGGGTCCACCCCCGCCACCTCGTTCACGGTGGTGTCGGACAGCCAGATCACCGCCGTGGTCCCGGCGGGGGCCGCCGGACAGGTGGGGGTCACCGTCACCACGGTCGGCGGAACGAGCAACCCGGTCTCCTACACCTACCTGGCGGCGCCCACCATCACGACGCTGGCTCCGACCCAGGGCCCCACCTCCGGCGGCACCACCGTCACCCTCACCGGCACCAACTTCGCCCAGACCACCACGGTGCTCTTCGGCGGCGTGCCCACCGGGTTCACCGTCGTCTCCGACACCCATCTCGTCGCCGACGTCCTTGCCGGTCCCGCCGGTCCGGTCAATGTCACCGTCACCACCCCCGGCGGCACCAGCGCCCCGAAGGTCTATACCCGCGTCGCGTCCCCCGGCATCTGAGACGGCCGCGGCCCGCGGCACCGACAGCCCTTCTCCCACCGGCCGCAGAGACACCGGGCCGGCGGTGCGCCCTCTCCCCGCCTTCCCGTAGGCGGGGAGAGGGCGCACCGAAAAGGGGATGCTGCCCCGCCGGACGATCACGTAATGTGCCCTCCCGTTGTATGACACTTACTTCGGGAGGGTTCGATGATTCCGGAACTGGTCAGGACCTGGGTATCCGGCTGGGCCGTATCGCGGCGCACACCGAGGCCGGCCGAGCTGCCCTGGGGGCTGTACATCGAGGTGGGACGGCCGGGCCAGGTGGGGCGCCATGTCCTGCCGGAGGCCCACGAGTCCGCGGTGCGGGAGGCCGCCGCCTCGGTCACCGTGCCGCACACCTGGCTCAAGGTGCCCGGGGAGCCTGCCGAGGTCAGCCGCTGGCTCCCCGCTGGCTGGGTGGTGGACAAGGAGGAGACCGGCCACTTGATGGCCACGGACCTGCGGGCCACGACCCCGACCGTGCCCGACGGCTACACCGCCGACGTGGCGACGCGCGACGGTGTCACCTACGTCCAAGTGCGGGACACCGCAGGGGAGTTGGCGGCGAAGGGCCAGATGGCTGTCCTCGGACCGGCCGCCGTCATCGACTGTGTCACCACCGAGTCGGCCCATCGACGTCGCGGCCTGGGCGCCTTCGTGATGCGAACCCTCGCCGATCACGCCGTGTCCGAAGGAGCGGCCCTCGGGGTGCTCGGCGCGACCGACGAAGGCCGGGCGCTGTACGAAACGCTGGACTGGAAGGCGTACGCACCGCTGGTGGCGTGCATCTACCGGCCGTGACGGCGGCACCTCGGCCGCGTGGGCCGAAGCCCCTCACCCTTCGGCCGCGCACCGCCAGAAGTCGCGCACCAGGGCGGGCGGTGTCGGCGCGGTCAGCTCCAGCTGGCTGAGCAGGATGGTGACGGTGCCGGTGGACGGGGTGAGGTGCGCCGCCGTTCCGGTGCCGCCGATCCAGCCGTAGCGTCCCGGCACGTTCCACGGCTCGACGGCCGCGATGTCCACCGAGCCGCCGAAACCCCAGCCCTGGCCCTCCAGGAACAGCCTGCCGGCCTCGCGCTGGGCGGGTGTCAGCTGGTCGGTGGTCATCTGCCGCACCGAACCGGCCGACAACAACGGGCGGCCGTCGACGCTCCCGCCGGCGAGCAGCATCCGCGCGAAGGCGTGCCAGTCATCGACGGTCGAGACCAGGCCCCCGGCGCCGGACGGGAATGCCGGACGGCGGCTCCACTGCCCGTCGGGAGCATCGACCAGCTCCAGGCCGCCCGCGGCACCGGCGGCCCGGTAGTAGCTGGTGAACCGGTCGCGCTTGCCGGGCGGCACCTCGAACCCGGTGTCCGCCATCCCGAGCGGCTCGAACAGTCGCTCCGCGAGGAACTCGGGCAGCGGACGGCCGGCGACCCTGGCGACCAGCACGCCCTGGATGTCGGAGCAGGTGTTGTACAGCCAGCCGTCGCCCGGCTGGTGCAGCAGCGGAATGCGGGACAACGCCGCCATCCAGGCGTCCGGCGCCGCGACCAGCTGCGGCTGCGGCGGTCCTTGCTTCAGCTCGCTGAACAACAGCGCGACGGCAGGCAGGGAGAAGTCGGCCGGGAAGCCGTAACCGGCCCGCGAGGTGAGCAGATCGGCCACGGTGATCGGCCGGGCGGCGGGGACCACGTCGTCGACCGGTGCGTCCGGGGTACGGACGACAACGGGCGACGCCAGCTCCGGCAGCCAGGGCGCCACCGGGTCGTCCAGCGCGATCCGGCCGTCCTCGACCAGCATCATCACCGCCGCGGCGACGACGGGTTTGGTGAGCGAGGCGATCCGGAAGATCGATTCCCTGGTCATGGGCGACGTGCCGTCGGTGTCCACCGAGCCGACGGCGCGGACCTCGGTCCGGTCGCCGCGCGCCACCAGGCCCACCGCCCCCGGTGCCGCGCCGTCGCCGAGGTGCCTCTCCAGGGTGTCGTGCAATGCGTCGGTCATGCGTGCCACCTTCCCGAGTGTGCGGTCGGAACCAAGACTCCCGGCCCGGCAGGCATTCATCGGTCTGCGTCCGCCGAGCCCGACCCGTTCGGCCGACACTCGCCTGCGCCCGCAGGTCACCGCGCCCGTACGTCACCGCGCCCGGCCCACCCGTAGGCAGCTCCGCCGCCGCGTGCTCATCCGGGGATGCGGGCCGGTGATGCGGAGGGGGTCGCGCCCGGAGGAGGGCGAAGGCGGGCAAAAGGGCAGGCGGGGGCCGTCGGGGCGGGCCCGTGTGGGACTATTCCGGGCGCGGTGCCGAGCGAGCTTCGCAGCCGGCGCCGCTCCTGCCGCCGCGTGCGGCAGGAGAGCCGCGCTGGAGCGCTGGTGCGTACACGTCGGGTCGGGCAGGGAGAACTGGGTGTTTGCGATATCGCTGGGTGATGATGGTGCCGAGCTGCGGCCGCTGGAGCCGTGGCATGCCGGGGAATTCCTCGCGCACATGGACCGGGGCCGCGAGTACATCGGCCGGTTCGTCTCCATGCCGGACCGTGTCACCGACCTCGCGTCCGCCACCTCGCTCCTCCAGTTGTACGCGGACAAGGCCGCGGCCGACACCGGCCGTTTCTACGGCATCTGGAGCGACGGTGTGCTCATCGGCGGTGTCCTGTTCCGGACCTTCGACGTCACGTTCGGTACCTGCGAGGTCGGCTGCTGGCTGGAGGAGTCGGCGGTCGGGCGCGGGCTGATCACGCGCGCGATCCGGGTGCTCATCGACTGGGCCGTCGACCAGCGGGGGATACACCGCGTGGAGTGGATCGCGGCCGCGGGCAACGCCCCCAGCATCAAGGTCGCCGAGCGGCTCGGCATGGTGCGCGAAGGAGTGCAGCGGGAGAGTTACCCGTACCGGGGCGTGCGCCACGACATGGAGGTCTGGTCGGTCCTGGCCCCCGAGTGGCGCCGGCAGCGGGAAGCCGGTCGCTGACGACGGGGGCTGACTGCTCACGAGGGCCGGCTGATTGTGGGGAGCTTCGCTCCCGGACGTCCTGGGTTGAACCCCGGGTTGAGGGTTTGCCGCCCAACAGCCCTGCACGATGGGCCAGTTGCGGCACAAAGTCTCCGGTCGGGCTTCAATGGAACGCTGGAAGTCATGACTGCCGACAACAGCGAACTACCCGGCCCGAGGCTCACTCCCGACCCCGACCCCGACTCCGACCCCGCCACCGCCCCGCCCCGGTGGCGGGAGCTTCTGGGGCCGGAGCACCGTGGCGCCGCGCTCGTGCTGGCCGCCGGTGTGCTCGTCGGCGCCGTCAACATCTACCTGGCGTCGAGCCTGTTGCCCACCGCGGTGGCCGAGATCGGCGGCGAGAGTCTCTACGCGTGGAACATGACGCTCTACCTCGTCGCCATGGTCATCGCGACGATGCTCGTCAGCCGGTGCCTCGCACGAGCGGGCGGTGCCGGTGCCTACCTCACCGGGTTCGCCGTGTTCCTGGTGGGCTCGCTGGCCTGTGCGGTGAGTCCGACGATGCCGGTGCTGCTTTTGGGCCGCTGTCTCCAGGGACTCGGCGCCGGACTGCTGTCCGGACTGGGGTTCGCCGTCATCCGCTCCGCCCTGCCACGCCGGCTCTGGACCCGCGGCAACGCGCTGATGTCGGCGATGTACGGCGTCGGGAACTTCGCCGGTCCGGCGCTCGGCGGCCTCTTCGCCCAGTTCGGCTCCTGGCGTGGGGCGTTCGTCCTGATGGCGGCGGTCGCGGCGGTGTGCGGCGCGGCCGTTCCCCGGGTGCTGCCCCGAGGCGAACGCGGCGGCGTGGCGGTTCCGGTCCCGGTCGTGTCGCTGGTGCTGGTCACGGCCGCCACCACGGCCGTCAGCGTGTCGGGAGTCCTGCCCGACACCCGGGCGCGGGCGGCGGGCATCGCGGCGGCGCTGCTTCTGGTCGTCGGATTCGCCGCCCATGAGCGCCGGAGCGAGCGACGGGTCTTCCCAGGCGCGACGTACCAGGAGGGGGCCGCGCTGAAGTGGGTCTACCTGACGCTCGGGCTGCTGGCCTTCGGCGTCGCCGTCGAGTCCTTCGTCCCGCTGTTCGGCCAGCGGCTGGCCGGGCTGCCGCCACTCGCCGCCGGGTTCCTCGGCGCGGCCCTCTCCCTCGGATGGTCGCTGACCCAGATGGGCAGCTCCTCGGCCGTACGGGAGCACACCGTACGCCGACTGCGCACCCTCGGCCCGGTGGTGCTCGCGCTCGGCCTCCTCGTCCTGGGGCTGTTGCAGCGCGCACCCGCGTCGCTCTGGTGGGTGGTCAGCTGGGTGCCGGTGCTGGGCGTCGCCGGTGCGGGCATCGGGATGGCCTACCCCCACCTGTCCGTGGCCGCGATGACGGCCGCCAAGGACCCGGAGGAGGGACGGCAGGCGGCCGCGGCGATCGCCACCGTGACGACGATGTCCACCGCGTTCGGCACGGCGGTCGCCGGGGTGCTGGTCAGCCTGGGCGGACGCTCGATGCTCGACTCGGCACGGTGGCTGCTGCTCGGCTTCGCCGCCCTCTGCGCCCTCGGCGCCTTCACCGCGCGCGCCGCGGACCGCCCGGGCCACCACCCCGGATGACGTCACCCGCCGCCCCGTCGCAATATCCCCGGTCGCCGCGAACGACGCCGACGGCCGCATATGGGCAATACGCCTGCGCCCGCCGCCCCGATACGCCATCATGTCGCCAACGCGCCGGGCTTCCGGTCGGTCACTGCGAGGTGCCGGCGCATCAGGTACGCCCCAACGGGCGCTACACAGGGGGAATTTCATGAGGACTGTTCAGCGAACCCTGCTCTCCGGAGCGCTGACCGGCGTGCTGGCGCTGACCATGGCGGCGGGGACCGCCGGCGCCGCCACACCGGCCGACAAGGGACCTGACACCGCGACCGGAACCACCACCCTCCGCACGGTGGACGCCCGCAGCGGTGACGTGATCACCTGCAAGGTCACCACACACCTCCCGCACTACTCTCACCACGCCCACGCCGACAACCGGCACATGGTGAACGTCACCGCCGACGTCAAGTGCACCAAGCCGGTCGCCCAACTCGCCCTCCGCGTCGGCCTGTACAAGAACGGAACCCTCTACAAGCAGAGCGGCGCCAAGGTCAACCGCGGCCGGAACAAGGTCAGCCAGAACGCCGCGCGCCGCTGCGTCAAGCGGCAGAAGTACACCGGTTACTCCGTCGGCGTGGTGACCTTCCCGCCCGGTTACACCCCGCACACCAAGCAGGTGACGCACACCAGCGCCACGGTCCGCATCAACGCCTGCAAGAAGCGCTGACCCCGCGGGACGGGCAGACGCCCGGCCTGCTGTGAGAGGCGACCGGCTCAACCGAGCCGGTCGCCGAGCGCCGCCGGAAGAACCTCCAGCTCCGGTGCGCCCGCCAGTTGCTCCGCCAGGCGCGCCGAGCAGCCGATGTAGGTGGAGCTGAGATCCACGTCCGTGGCGACGCACCAGGCCCGGTCCTGAGGCCACCACAGGTTCGGCGACTGCGGAAAGAAGACCCCGGCGCTCCGGTCTCCCATGGCCGTCGCCGCCTCGACCGGCCCCTCGTAGAGCGCGTAGGCGCGGCCGCTCAACTGCACCTTCGGCCCGCTGTCATCGGACCAGCCCCACCCTTCCCACAGGCCGAAGAGGCACTGCCGCGGAGTCTCCGTCCCCGCCGCCAGCACCGCACACAGCGCCGTCAGTACATGCTCGGGCAGCGAGCCCTCCCACGGCGGCTCCTCACCCGGCCCGGCCACCTCCTCGAAACGCGACAGAGGATGCAGCGCGCGCCCCGACCGCTGTGCGACCTCCGCCCATCGCTCGAACCGGCCGTCCGACGGCTCGCTGGGGTGCAGCAGCCGTACGTACGCCTCGAAGCCGGCCGGCAGCAGGGCATGAATCCCGCTGTCGAACCCGCCGACGCCCTCCTCGATCCAGCGGGCCGACGCGACATCATCGACCCGCCGCGGCGGCTCTACCTCGTCCGGTGACCCCGTCATGGTCGGTTCCCCCTCCTGTGCGGCCTTGCGCCCAGTATGAACCGTGCACGGGGTCGGCGGGGCGTTGTCCACAGGCGGCTCGGGAACGGGGAGACGCCCGCGCCGACGCCGCCGACCGGGAGCCGGCCGGCGGCGCCGTACGCACGGGAACGTCAGGTGGCCTGCTGCAACTGCTGCAGGGAGGCCACCAGCTTGTCCACCTCCTCGGACGTGTTGTAGAGGGCGAGCGAGGCACGGGCCGCGCTCGCCAGGCCGTAGTGGGCCAGCGCCGGCTGGGCGCAGTGGTGCCCGGCCCGGATGGCGATGCCGTCACGGTCCAGCCACGCGGCGATCTCCGATGGGTCGTGGCCGGCGAGGGTGAAGGTCAGCACGGCGATCCGGTCGGGCGCCGAGCCCACCAGCTCCAGTCCCGGAACCGTGGCCAGGGCTTGCTGTGCATACCCCATCAGTGAGGTCTCGTACGCGGTGATGGCGTCGCGGTCGAAGGAGGTCAGCCAGTTCAGTGCGGCCAGCAGACCGACCACACCGGAGATGTGTCCGGTACCGGCCTCCAGGAGGTGAGGGACGGGGGCATAGGTGGTACGGGTGAAGTCGACGGAATCGATCATGTTGCCGCCGCCCTGCCACGGCGCCATGTCCCGCAGGATCTCCGGCTTGGCGTACAGCGCGCCGATGCCCGTGGGGGCGAACAGCTTGTGGCCGGAGAACACATAGAAGTCGGCGTCCAGGTCCTGCACGTCGACGGGGAAGTGCGCCACCGCCTGCGCCCCGTCGACCAGCACCTTGGCCCCGTAGCGATGGGCGAGTGCGGTCATCTCGCGCACCGGCGGGACGGTGCCGAGCACGTTCGATGCCTGGCTCAGCGCGACGAGCTGGGTGCGCATGGAGAGCAGGTCGTCGTACGCGGTGAGGTCGATCTGCCCGTCAGGACCCAGTGGTACGGGGACCACCCGGGCCCGGGTCTGCTGGGCGATCAACTGCCAGGGGACGATGTTGGAATGGTGCTCCAGCACCGGCACCAGGATGTCGTCCCCGGGGCCGAGGTTCGCCCGGCCCCAGCTCTGGGCGACGAGATTGATGGCCTCGGTGGTGCCGCGTACGAAGACGATGTCGTCCGGTGACGGCGCCCCCAGGAACTGGGCGACCGCCGACCGGCCCGCCTCGTACGCCTCGGTGGCCTCCCGGGCCATGGTGTGCGCACCGCGGTGGATGTTGGAGTTGGCGGACCCGTAGAAGCCGGCCAGTGCCTCGATGACCTGGCGCGGTTTCTGGGTGGTGGCCCCGTTGTCCAGCCAGACCAGCGGGTGCCCGTTCACCGTCCGGTGCAGGATCGGGACATCGCGTCGCGCCAACTCCGGTGAGAAGGCGGCCGTCTGTCCGGGGAGTCCGGTGAACCGTGCGGGGTGGCCGTCCGGGGCGGACAAGTCCGTGGGTGGAGTCGTGGCCGGATCGGGCGACACCAGACCGTCGCCGAGCAGCTGGGGAGTCGGTGCCCCGGGCCACAGACTCCGGACAACGTCAGGAGTAGTCATGGTAGTTGGAGACCTCGACGTTCTGGAGCACGGCGACCGCGTCCTCGACCAGCACCGCCGTATTGAAGTAGGCCGTCATCAGGTAGGACGTGATGCCCTTCTGGTCGACGCCCATGTTCCGCATCGACAGCCCGGGCTCCACCTCGTCCTCGACCTTCGCGGGACGCAGACCCACCACGCCCTGCTCGGCCTCGCCGACGCGCATCAGCAGGATCTCGGTGGTGCCGATGCCGGCGCTGCCGGAGAACCGGACCTTGTCCGAGGGGAGCAACGGGACACCACGCCAGCTCAGCAGCGGGCTGCCGAACCGGGTGTCGATGACCGGGGGCACCCCCCGGCGCGTGCACTCCCGGCCGAACGCCGCGATCGCCCTGGGGTGCGCGAGGAAGAAACCGGGCTGCTTCCAGACCCGGGTCAGCAGCTCGTCCAGGTCGTCGGGGGTCGGGGACCCGGTGCGCGCCTGGACCCGCTGCCCGGGAGCCACATTGTTGAAGAGACCGAACTCCGGGTGGTTGAGCAGCGCGGCCTCCTGCCGCTCACGCAGCGCGTGTGCGGTGAGGTTGGACTGCGCCCGGATCTGGTCGATGGGCCCGTTGTAGAGGTCGGAGACCCGGGTGTGCACACGCAGCACGGTCTGGGCGAGGCTCATGTGGTACTCGCGGGGCGTGTCCTCGTAGTCGACGAACGTCGCGGGCAGGTCGGGCTCACCGACGTGCCCGGAACTGAGATCGACCGGCACCTCGGCGCCCGGCAGGACACCGTCCGCCGAGAGGTACGCGTCCATCGCACCCCGCACCGCCGTGTCGCGCTCGCACAGCCCCTCCAGCACGCTGCGCTCGACGCAGAGCGCCACACCGGGGGTGAGCGCCCGGACGCGGTAGGGGAGTGGTTCGGAACGGGTCCAGGCGTCGAGGTCGAAGAACTGGCCGTCGCCGATCACTTCGAGTACCGCGTCCTCGCCGTAGCGGCCGCTGACCCGCTTCTCGGCGCGGCCCTGGGCGATCACCCACAGCTTGTCGTGCGCGTCGCCGTCCTGGGCCAGCAACTGCCCGGCCTCGAAGCTGACTTCGGTGAAGGAGCCCGCCAGTTCGGAGAGCAGGGCGTCATCGGCATCCCGGAGGTACGGCAGCTCCCGCAGGTCTCCAGGGATGACACGGGGCGAACCGCCGTCGTTGTGGATGCTGATGCGGTCGTCCCCGAGGACATAGGTACGCCGGCGGTTGACGCGGAAGACGCCAGCTTCCACGTCCACCCAGGGCAGGGCCCGCAGGAGGTAGCGCGGGGTGATGCCGCGCATCTTCGGGCTGGTCTTGGTAGTGGTCGCGAGCTGCCGTGCCGCATCCGGGCTGAGACTAGTCTGGTCGTTCACAGGACCTCCTCGCCGACGTGCGTGCCGGTCGGCCGGAACACGGCCGACCGGGACGCGGGAAGTCTGATCGTCGGGTCGCCGTCCGCCACCCGCAACCAGTGCTCCGCCGGCGTACGGCCGGAAATGCTCGCTGCACTGAATGCGCAGTCTCGAATGCCTGCGCGACTACCTGGAGTTCCAGCGCTGCCACCATACGTAGTAATCTCGCGAAGATCACTTGCGTCGGTGTCCCGACCCGTCGTATGACATCACCCGACGCCCGATTTGCGACGTGATTTACCCTCATAACGGTGCTTTGTGATTCCTAAAGGCGGCCTTATGGCGCTGCCTCATCGCGCTCCGTCGGTGCCCGCGAAGCGCAACTCCGCCAATACGCAAGGGTGTTGTGTACGGACGCTAGGCGGACGGGTGAGGGGCGTCGGCCGCACGGCTCTCGCGTCGCCGCTGTCACACCAGCCCGGTCTGTGACTTGCTGAACAGCACGCCCTTCGAATAGAAGAACACCGCGTTGCTGCTGCCGTCGGCGCCGTAGCAGGTCCAGGTGGTCGGGTAGTCGTCGGCGCGCTCGGATTCGCTGTTCTGCCGGCAAGTGTTGGTGTAGGCGAAGAGGCTCTTCTCCTTGCTCCCTGCCTTGATCTTCCGGAATTCGGCGAGGGTCAGCGGGTCGGCGGTGGCGGCGCTGCCTTCGTAGGCGCAGGCGATCACGACGAAGCTGAGGATGCAGCCGCCGGCTATCGCACTCTTTTTCACGGGTGGGTCGTCCTTTGTAGCGGGTTGGGGGATCGGCGGGGCAAGTGTTTGTCGCTGAGCGGTGGTTCGCGGTTCGTCGTGCGATCATCCTTCGTCGTGGGGGTGCGTGCGGCGCGCCGTCATCCCGGGGCGGCGTCCCCGCTGCTCATGCGGCTCGCTCACCGCGCAGGAATCGCTGCAGAATGAGGAGCAGGGTGGGCAGTTGCCCGGCCGGGTCGAAGGACGGCTCGGTGGCGGCGCTGGTGTACATCGAGGCGATGAGGGCCATGACCCACGAGGCGGTGTCGCGCGGGTCGAGCTCGGGGTCGATCTGACCGGCGGCGGCAGCCCTGGTGAGCAGTTGCGTGATCACCGCGTGCTCATCGGTGCTGTCCTGGCTGAGGAGTTCCGCGAGTTCGGGGTCGCGGTGTGCCTGGAGCATGGCCTCCATCACCAGCGGCGGGGCCATGGGTTCCGCGGCGGGGGAGGCCAGGAAGCGCACGACGTCCAGGAGGGCGGTCCACGGGTCGGCATCGGCCGTCGCCCGGGCCAGCCGCTCGGCCTTCTCGTCCTTGTCGTCCTGGAGGAGGGCGACGAAGATCGCGCGCTTGTTGGGGAAGTAGTGGAACACGTTCCCCGAGCTCATTCCGGCGGCCTTGCAGATCTGCGCCGTCGTGGTGCGCTCGAAACCCTGCGTGGCGAACAGCTCGGACGCGGCGTTCACGATGTGCTGACGCCGCGCTGCATGTTTCGCCGGATCGATCGTCCTCATGGCATCACCTTATGGCCGACGGTACTCGGCCTGGCCTGGTGCTCTCGCGCATCCCCCAATATTAGACCGAGCACTCGGTTTATGATGAGCCGCTGCTCTTGCGCCTCACCGCTTCTGCACCTCGCCGCGCCGGCGCCCGCCGGCCGATGCGACGCAGGCAATCCCTGAAGGGCGACACGCTCATGAAAGACCGGCTCGCGCACCACCACTCGACGGGCACCCCCACGGTGCTGAAGCAACCGGCCTGGATGGCGGCGCTGGTTCACCTCGTTCTCGTGCTGTTAGGGGCCGGAGCCGGCTGGCTGGTCACGGTCCTGGTGGAGTGGCTGGTGACGCTGCCCTGGGCGCCGATGCAAGGACCGGCCAGGCTCCTGACCTCGGTTCCGGAGCCCTGGCTCACGGTCGGTCTGCTCTCCGCCGGAGCGGTGCTGGGGCTGATCGTGGCCCTTATCGCGCGATACGAGGAGCTCTCCGTCGCCGTCTCGAACGAGCGGATCACTCTTACCCGGAAGGCTAAGGACCAGGAGTTCGCGCGGCACCGCATCCAGCAGGTGTTCCTGGACGGCAAGCAACTCGTGCTGCTCGGCGCGGAGAACGACGAACTCGCGCGGGAGTCCTGCGACCTGGATGCCCGGCGCGTCGCCGACGCCTTCCGGGCGCACGGCTACACCTGGGTGGACGAGGACCCCTGCAAGGACGACTTCCGGCGCTGGGTGTCGGACATGCCGGGACTACCCACCGGAGCCGACGCCCTGCTCAAGGCCCGCGCACGGCTGCTCGACAAGAAGAGCGCAGGTGTCACCGACGAACTCCTCGAACTGCGCGCGGAGTTGGCCCGGCTCGGGGTCGTCGTACGGGACGAGAAGAGGTGCCAGTACTGGCGGCTCAGCGGGCGACGAGGGTGAGCCGGCGATGAGGGGGAGGGACGAGGAGCGTGCGGTGGTCCCTACGGGTCCACCACGCCTCCCATCAGCGGCTTTCGCGTCGGCTCCGGGGACCTTCGTGGCGCTGCACGCTCGCGACCCCGACGGCGGCTCAGGGGGAGGTCAGCCCGGAGTACGACCGCTGACGCGACCACGGTCTGATGACTCCCGCCGCCCCTCACCGTTAACTTCGACTCGTATCGGACGAGACGGCGTAGGAGAGACGGGGGGAGAGAAGTGAGCGGGGGAGAACAGCTGCGAAGAACTGGCCGGTGTGTTCAGCTTCGCCGGTGAGACGGCCGGCAAGGTCTGTGGCCAGGCCGCCGATGCCGCGTTCGCCGACGTCCCGGCGCTCATAGCGGGGGTGGGCTGACCTCGCGCGGCGGACGGTGCGGCGGACGGTGCGACAGCCTGCGGGGTAGCTGAACGATGCCACGGAGCGGGCTCGGCCGGGCCCTTGGTCGGTACAGGTGTGTTGTTCAGAAAATGGGCGTTCGGCGAAGACTGCTGCGCGGTACGGGGATTCTGCCGATCTGCTGCCCGCGGCCTCGGCCGGTCGCTACGGTGACGGGCATGGATTCCAGCGACGCGTCTGGCGCCGATGAGTGGCCCCTGCCTCCTCCATGGATGTGGAGCTGCCAGAAGTGCACCGAGCTGTACAAGGCGATGAAGCGGGCCCCCGAGGCGGTGGACGCCGCACGGAAGGCAGGGGAGCCGGGGGTGGACTACGACCCCCTCGACACGGTGGTGTCCACCCAGATCCGGCTCGCCCGGCACATCGCCACCCAGCACGCTGCGGATGTCCCCGCCCTCGACCCGTCATGCGACAGGTGTACCTGGGACCAGCAGCGGGAGATTCCTCCCGTACTCGTCCTGGAACACCGTGCGCGTCACGTCTTCGCCCCGCCGAGCATCGCCGGTCTGCTGTAGCGCCTGCGGCACCTGCCGAGGGCCGAGGGCCGAGGGCCGAGTGCGGCGTGTGGAGCGCGGAGGGTGCGGCGATGCCGCGCCGACACCGGCGATACCTCGGATGCTCTGCGTGACCGAGAGCTACAGCGCGACCGTCACCGCGTAGGCGATGAAGAACGCCGCGCAGAGTACGACGAGGATGCCGAGGAGGATGACCGGGCCTTTGGACCAGCCGCGCGTCTGTTTGTCGCGGGGCCCGGTTTCCGCCCCGGTGCTGCCCTCGGCCGCAGGTGTCTCCTCAGGCGGCACCCCGCCGCCGGGCCCGAGGCCGGGTGCGCCGCGATCTGGTTCCGGATGTTGAGTACCCATACAGGAAGCTTGCCCGATATCGACCGAATCCATCGGTGGGGAGCTGCAGGGCTTCGGCCAAGCGGGCGCGCCGACGCGGGGACGGGGGGACGTGCCGAGCCCCGGTCCCGACCTGCTGCGGAGGCGCGCCCACGTGGTGGTGGCGGCTCCGCTCAGGGCAGGGGCACGGTGGCCGTGATCCGGAAGCCGCCGTTTTCCAGGGCCCCGGCCTCGAAGGTGCCGCCGAGCACGGTCACCCGCTCGCCCAGCCCCACCAGACCGTGGCCGCCGCTCGGCAGCAGGCTGGGCACGGGCCCGTTCGGGGCCTCGTTCTCCACGATCACCCGCACGGCGTCCTTCTGGTAGCGCACCTCGACCCGGGCCGGTACCTTGCCCGCGTGCTTGTGGGCGTTGGTCAGTCCTTCCTGGATCACCCGGTACAGGGTGGGCTGGACCGTGGAGTCCGTGGCCGGCGGTTCGCCGATGACGTCGAAGGCGATCTCCATGCCGGCCGCCCGGGACTCCTCCACCAGGGTCGCGAGGTCCTCCGGCGTCGGCTGCGGAGAGAGCGGAACCTGCTGCTCCGCGTCATTCAGGCGCAGCACCCCGAGCACCTGGCGCAGCTCGTTCAGCGCCTGCCGGCCCATGTCCCCGATCAGCTTCCCGGTGTCCGCGGCCACTCCCTGGCCGCCGGCTCCGGCTTCCAGGGCCCCGGCGTGGACCACCATCAGGCTCACCCGGTGGGAGACCACATCGTGCATCTCCCGCGCGATGCGGGTCCGCTCCTCCATCCGGGCCTGTGAAGCCAGCAGGTGCTGCTCCCGTTCCAGCCGGTCCGCCCGGTCCTGGAGGGTCACCACCAGACTCCGCTTGGCTCCCCGGTACATGCCGAACAGCACCGGCACCACTACGGAGGGCACCACGAGGAAGACCGTGAAGGGCACGAACCGCTCGGCGTCGAACTCCGTGGTGAACGCGGTCCACCCGATGAGGACCACGGCCGCCGCGCCCGAACCGAGGAGCAGGTTGCGCCGCGACGACCCGTACTTCGCCAGTGCGTAGAGGCTCACGGGGAGGATGCTGAAGGACGGAAGGACGAGTGGCAGGAGGACCACCGCGACCGCGGCGAGCGTGTCCGGATAGCGCCGCCGCCAGATCAGCGCCATGCCCTGCGCCATGACGAGTACGACGAAGACCGCCGGCGGCAGCATCAGCGGATCGTCCTCCGCGCCGTTCAGGCCGCTGACCAGCGCGATCGGGTTCGCCAGCGGGAAGAGCAGGACGAGCAGGACGTCGAACAGCATCGCGCTCCGGTGCTCCCACCACCAGGGCTGCCGCGGAGTTCTCGGGTAGAGGCCGAGCAGTACCGGTACCACCACGGCGATCAGGCCGGCGAATGCGATGAGCACCGGAATCGCCGCGAAGTTCCCCCCGTGGTGCGGGACATACGTCCGCAGTTGCAATACGGCGACGCCCACCACGAGCGCCAGGCCGGCCGGAGCGGCGACGAACACCGTACGCAGCCGCGGGGTGTGCCGGGCCAGCGAGTAGAACGCCACCATCGTGGCCAGCACGGAGCCGGTGCCCAGGACGAGCCCGCCGGTGATGACCGCGGCGACCACCACGGGGAAACGGCGCCGCAGCACCAGCAGCAGCGCGGCCACGACCGTGACCCAGGTCTCCCAGCCCTGCGGGAGCAGGCTGTGCAGATGCCCGTCCGGGAAGGCGGAGCGGAACTGTGCGTCGAACCACGCACAGCCCACGGCGATCAGAACGTCCAGGGCGGTCGCGCCCCACGGACGCCACCACGAGGGAAGCGCAGGAAGCCGGAACAGCGGGCCCGGAGCGGACTGCGCCCGATCCGGAAGTGGTGCGGGCGCGGCGGCGGAACCGGCAACCTCAGCGGGCATAGGGGAAACCAAACGGACGTGCGGACAATTCCCGGTATGTTACGTCGCTTCGGCCGGACCGGAGCCTCCCGAGAACGTCTTCCCAGCAGACCCGTAGCCGCCGTCCGCCGTGTGCCGTGGCTGCTGTCGCGCTGTTCAGCGCCTTGCCGCAAGTGTGGCCCCGCGGTGGAGGGCACCGTTGGCCCGTACGCCCACGGCCTGCCCCTCCGGCCGCCCCCCGGACTACAGTCCCAGAATGCGGCGCGCGAACCTCACCTCTCCTCCCGATGGCACCTGGTCCGGCCTGTCGCTGGAGGTCCAGCAACGCCCCAGGCCGGATCTGTGCCTGCTGACCGCACCGCCGCACCGGTTGCTGCTGGCCCAGGGAGGTACACCGGTACTGCTCGGCGTGGTGGACCCGCCCGCCCATGGAGTGGACTTCTACCGCACGGGCCACTACCGGTCCCCCGTGCCGCCGCTGCGGGCCTCCACGGCGCGCGCCTACGGAGGGTCCACCGAGCGGTGGGCCCATCGCTTCGCGGATCTGCTGGCCACCTCGCCCGGGACGCCCCTGCACGACGGCCGCTGGGTGCTGTCCCCCGACCCCCGGCTGCGCCACTGGAACCATGCCCGCCGCACACCCGCCGAGTACTGGAGCTCGATGCTCATAGAGGGCCACCCGGACGGCTATGTCGACTGGTACGTCCACAACGGCTCGTTCGAGATCTTCCCGCTGCGGCCCATGCCGGACGCCGGCGACAGCCGGGTCAAGGCCTACCGGAAGCAGGCCCTGGACGGGACTCTGCCGCCCGTACTGCTCTGGTGGGTCAGCGGTCTGGACTGCCCGCTCATCCTGGACGGCCATGCCCGCCTCGCCGCGGCCATCGCCGAGTCGGCCGAACCGGCACTGCTGGAACTCCACCGGACCGTCCCCGAGGACGAGGCGCACACCGCGACACACCACGCGGTGTCGGCGTACGAGACCGAACTGACCCGCTTCGCCGAGCTGCGCGCCCTTCACGGGCCCGGCGTCCCCGACGGCGCCGAGTTCGCCGGGCCGATACTGAGCCGCCGACTCCACGAAGCGCGCACCGGACACCGCCCCACCTGGGCCTGGCCACTGCCCGGCGGCACAGAGGAATGGGAACGCATCGCCCGGGATCACACCGCCGGGCACTGGAACCTCGACGAACTGCCGTGACCTGCCGTGACCTGACCTGGCAGACATCCTCCCCCGCGCCCGCGAGGGAGGATGTCCAGTCAACCGGCCCCGTACCACTCCGTTCCGCGTGACCCCTTCAACCAAAGCTCACAGCACCGGAGTTGGGCCTACCGTCGAGACGATTCCGTTCCTACTGAGGCTTGAAGGAACGGATTTGGTAGCTGCCCTGCAAGTTGCCGCCGGCGTGCGCGGGGGTGGAGCCGACACGGGCGTGATAGTTGGTCTGGGTGTAGTACTGCACACGGTGCCCGGTGTTGTTCCAGACGGAACGCACGTTCTGCCCCCGCTGGATGAAGGAACAGTCGTCGGCGGTGTTGGCCTTACTGGCCTGCGACCACTGGCAGCGGGTTCCGCCACCGTTCCAGTCGCTGTAGATGCAGAAGTACCCGGAACTGCAGTTGTAGGCGGCCAGGCCGGTGCCTTCCGTGGGGATCGCGTGGGCGGTGGGAGCGGCGCTGAAGGCGGCGGCGGCCAGGGCGGTTGCGGCGAGGGCGAACGAGTGAAGTCGGCGCATGGCAAAGCTCCTTTTCCTGGTGAGGACGGGAACAGTCATGCCGCTGTGGACCGGCGGAGGAGGATCGTGTGCAGGGGGAGGGCCACGACTACGGGTGGCATGGGCGGGTCGGCCTGCGAGGCGCCGGCGGGCGGCCTGACGAATCGCCACCAGTATGGTCCGCGCCCGTATCCGTCCTCAGAGCATTTCTGGCCGGACCAACAGCGGTTGGAGCACGGCAGCGTATGAACCGGGCGTACGCCGCGCGCTGCGCTCCGACACCTCGCGGCACAACGTCCGCTCACCGGTAGCCCCTCACCGATGAAGCCGCCACGAGGGACACAGCTGGAGGCCGCCCCGCGCCAAGTGGCCTCAGGTCCGGCCGTGGTCGTCCCGTAGCACCCTGGCGATGAGGTCGTGGATGAAGTAGGTGGCGGGGGCTCGGTTTTCCTTGAGGCGGGGGAGGGTGTCGGGGCCGAACCAGTCGTGGGCGGTGTGCTTGGGCCGTTCCAGGCGGGGGTGGGTGAGGTCGCCGTCGACTTCGACGAGGTAGTCGGCCTCCCGTCGTGTTCCGTTGCCGTCGTCGCCGGTCCAGGTGCTGACATCGAGCAGTTGTCGCACCCGGCGCAGGTGCCAGCCGGTCTCTTCGGTGATTTCCCGGGCGAGGGCGTCCAGCAGGGGTTCGCCGGCCTCGACGTGTCCGCCGACGATGTCCCAGCAGTCCGGGAAGAGGCGGCGGCCGGGGCCGCGCTTCTGGGCGAAGGCCTTGCCGTCCTGGTTCAGGATGACCGCTCCGACCACCCATACCTCGCCGTCGGCGGGGACGGGGAACTCCACACCGTTGTCCACGGCCACGTCGCGCTGTTCGTCCGGCATGGGCTCACGGTAGGGCCACGGCCCGTCACGCGGCGGACGGCGGCTCGAATTCGACGGCCGGTGCTCCGCGCGCGACCTGCGGGGATGCGTGGTGTGGCGGGACCGGAGCGGGGACTCCGTCGGCCGGGCGGCGTTCGTGGCCAGGGGCGTCGTGTGGTTTGCGAGCCGGGTGTGGCGCGGGGCACCCTTGCGGCATGTCATACGTAAGGCTTGAGGCCTGGATCGGTGGAGAGTGGCTGGAGGTCGACGCTGTGAGCGTCACCGTGATGGACTCCGCGCTGACCCTCTCCTTTGAGCATCAGCGAACCGAGTCCGGGTACCGGAGCCTGATCTGGGAGCCCCTGGAGAAGTTCCTCCGGGAGTACCGCGACGAGCCGCTCGTCGTCGTCCCCCTGGGCCGCAATCTGCCGGTGATGTTCGGTCCCGGTGCGGCGGGGCCCTTCCGGCTGGCGGAGATGCGGGACTGACCGCGCCGCCGGCCGCTTCGGTCGGCGCCGCTCCGGCAGCGACGGATTCCCTCGGGTCCGTCGCTGCCGGCATCGTGCGGGACGCCGCTACCGGCTCCCCGGCGGGCGCCGGGTGGGAAACGTCAGCACGCGGAGGCGGCGGAGGCGCGGCGACGGCGTGCGAGGGCGCCGACGGTGAGGTCCACGGCCAGGAACGCGATCAGTGAGATGCCGAGCAGGGGCACCAGCCAGCCCACCGCTCCTACGGCGAGCACGAGCGGGAGGAGCAGCGGCAGCGGCACCTGACGCCAGGCGCCGCGCGGAATCGGACGCCCGAAGGACAGCCTGCGGTCGCGGGTGGGGCGGCGCTGCCACCACATCCGGTAGCCCCAGAGGATCAGGAAGACCAGGGCCAGGGCGAGGGCGGCCAGCGCGAGCTGGTTGGCGAGGCCGAACAGGGTGCCCGTGTGCAGGTCGATGCCGTAGCGGGTGAGCTTGGCCAGGACGGGGTAGTCGGCGAAACGCGAGACGTCGGTGACCTTTCCCGTGGCCGGGTCGACGGCGATGGCGTCCTGCTTCTCGGGCCAGCTGCGCTGTATCTGCTTCACGGCATAGGCGGTGCCCTGCTCCGTCGGCAGGCTGATCTCCACGGGGTTGGAGAGTCCCTGGGCGCGGGCGGTCCGGAGGACCTTGTCGATGCCCACATCCGACGGCGTGGAGCCGCCCGACGCATGGTCCTTCCCCTTCCCCTTCTCCGGCATACCGGGCATTCCGGCCATCCCTGAGGCGCCGCCGTGTCCGGCGTGATCCTCCGCCACGGCCGTCGAGACGGTCGGGGTCGCCTGCCCCAGGGCCTCCCGGAGGTCGCCGATGTTCGCCCCGGCGTACGCGGACCAGGTCAGGCCGGTCGCGGAGAGGAAGACCAGACCGACCGAGGCCCAGAGGCCGACCGCACCGTGCCAGGACAGGGTCCGGCGGCGGCCGGTGGCGGTGCGGTCCGGCAGCGCCAGGGCCTTCAGCGCGCGGTTCCTGCGCCGACGGCCGATCCACAGCGCGAGTCCGCCCCCGGCGACCACCCACAGCCAGCTGGCGGCCAGTTCACTGTAGAGCCGGCCACTCTCGCCCAGGTGCAGATCGCGGTGGAGCGAGTCCAGCCAGGTGCGCAGGGGCAGCGCGCCCCCGGAGCCGTAAGTCTCCAGCGCCCCACGGACGTTGCCGGTGTACGGGTCGACGAAGACGGCGAGCTGGTGGTCGGCGGTCACGCCCGGTGCGCCGGAGAGCAGGACCCGGGTGGTGTCCCCGGGCTGCGGTGCCGGACGTACGGCGGCGATCTCGCCCTCGGGGTGGGCCTTACGGGCGCCGGCGATCTGCTGCGACAGCGGCAGCTCGGTCTTGCCGACCGGCGCGCTCAGCTCGTGCGCGTAGACGATCTTCTCCGCCTGGAAGGAGCAGGCGTACAGCAGCCCGGTGACCGCGGCGACGAGCAGGAAGGGCGCGATCAGCACCCCGGCGTAGAAGTGGAGGCGCAGGACGAGCGGACGGAGCGCGGCCCACCCGGTACGCCCTGTCGCCCGTTCGTCCCCCGCGCCGGTGGTGTCGGGGGAGTCCGGTGCGCCAGGGGAGTCCGGCGCGTCTGGCGCGTCCGGTGAGTCGCTCGGGGCGAGTCGTTGTTCAGTGGGCACGCGGGGCTCCCGGCTCGTAGGTGAGGTGGCCCGGCCCACTGCCGGTGCCGCTCAGGGAGTCGGACGGACCGGTTCCGGAGTTCCCGGCCGTGCGGTGTGAGCTGTCCCATACCTGCCGGGCCGTGAGCCGACCCACCCTGCGGGGTACCTGCACCGGGTGGCACGATGGCGGTCATGACAAACGGGCCGGTCTTACGCGCTGACGGGCTGACGTCGCGTGTGCGGTGCGGGCTGCCCACCAGGGGCTTCCTCCCACACCTGCCGCCCGAAGTCCCCGGACCGGCCCGCGAGAGACGAGATGCCCCGCAGGTGTCGCCCTCGTGCCACAGGTCCGCACAGCACGGCCCACCCCCCCCACCGCTGGAGGCAGCCCGATGATGAACCACGCAGCAGTGCACGCTCCTCGGAGCAGCCGCCGGAGGAAGCCGGCCGCCCTCGCGGCGGCGACGGCCCTGACGGCGGTGTCGCTGCTCGCCGGCTGTTCGTCCGAGGAGCCGGAGAAGCCCCAGCGCCCGGCGCCGGCGGACCCCTCCCCACAGCAGAGCAGCCACCCGCCCAAGCCGAAGCCCACGCCGCAGGCCGCCGGTTTCGCGCCCTACGTCGACACCTCGCTCAGGCCCTCCTTCGACCTTCTCCAGGGCGCGGAGGAGACCGGGGTGAAGGAGTACAACCTGGCGTTCGTCTCCCCGGGAGGCGGCTGTGTGCCCAAGTGGGGCGGCAGGCAGGCGCTCGGCGCCAACCCCGTGGCGCAGCAGGCGGAGGCACTGCGGGCAGAGGGCGGCGACGTCCGGGTCTCCTTCGGCGGCCAGAGCGGCAACGAACTCGCCCGGGTCTGCGGCTCGGTGGACAAGCTGGTGGCCGCCTACCGCAAGGTCATCGACGCCTACGGCCTGACGAAGGTCGACTTCGACATCGAGGGCCCCGCGCTGACCGACACCAAGGCCAACCATCTCCGCGCCCAGGCCATCGCCCGGCTTCAGCAGCGCGGCAATCTGGACGTCTCCTACACCCTCCCGGTGCTCCCCTCCGGCATGAACCGGCATGCCGTCGCGGTGCTGAAGGAGGCCAGGCAGAACGGCGCCCGGATATCCACCGTGAACGTCATGGCCATGGACTACGGCACGTACTACGACGGCGACATGGGCAAGTACGCCGTCTCGGCCGCCACCGCCACCCAGAAGCAGATCAAGGGCGCACTGGGCATCCGGGACGAGGCCGAGGCGTGGAAGAGCGTCTCCGTCACCCCGATGATCGGCGTGAACGACGTCAAGGGCGAGGTCTTCCGGCCCGACGACGCGGTCGAACTCAAGAAGTTCGCCAAGGAGAAGGGATTCCGGTTGTCGATGTGGTCGATGACCCGCGACAAGCCCTGCCCGGGAGGCGCGAACATCAAGGCACAGGCGACCTGTTCGAGCATCGACAAGAAGACGAACGAGTTCGTGCGCGCCTTCGCCGGCTGACCGGGGAGGACCGGCGGGCGGACCCGGCACCGCCGCACCGAGGAGGCGTCGCACTGGGCGTTCTCCGTGGTGCGCCGGTGACCGGGATGCGCTCGCCCGTACGGGTGAGCTGCCTTCCGCTGTGTTGCCTGCGCCTCACCGGGATGGGTTACTGAATCCGTCCGATTCCGGTGGGCCGCCCATCCTTTCCGGGGGAGTGGAAGGCGTCTTGCCTGTTTCGGAGCATCGTGTGAGCACGATGCCGTCCGAGCGCTCTCCCGTTGGGGATGTGCAGGACCGGCCATGTCGGCGCGCGTCACGCGGGCGTCTCATGGTGCGGCGGGCCCGCGAGCTGGTCTGGAGCCGTCATGCCTGCTGCCCGCGCTGTGCACCCCGTCCGCGTCACCGTTCCCCGACGGGTGGCCCCGAGAGACCGTTACGCCTCCCTCCCGCCACTGCCCCCCGAAGAACGCCCCGTTGACCCGGCCACCGGGACCCTGGCGCCGGCGGTGACACCGTCATGCTGACTCCGGAGAACCCCTGCGGGCTCGTCATCCTCACCGACCGCCACGGCAACTGCATCGCCGTCATCGACCCGCTCTCCCACGAGGCGGTTCCCACCCTCAGTGCGCCGGTCCCCCTGGCGGCGCGCGGCGGTCCCGACGGCCTGGTCGTCTGCGCCGCGGCCGACGGCGCCGAGCTGTCGCCACCGAGCGGGAGCGGCCCTCTTCTGGGTGCCCTCGCCGAGGTGTACAACAGGACGCCCCGCGCGCTGAGTTGGGGACGCTCCGACGCGGGCTCGCCCAGCACGCTGGCGGAGCGCAACCAGTTCTCCGGGGTCTTCCCCGACCAGGGCTCCAACAGCGGCGGCACCCTGGTGACCATCATCGGGCGCAACTTCACCGGCGCCACGGCCGTGACCTTCGGTTCGCGCCGGGCGGCGAGTTTCACCGTCCTCGACGCCAACACCATCATCGCGGTGACCCCCTCGGGCAGCGGATCGGTCCCCGTCACCGTCACCACCCCCGGCGGAACCGCCAGGGTCGGCTCCTTCTTCTACATCCCCTGGCCCAGTTTGGCCGGCATCGCGCCGGCCACCGGACCGGTCGGCGGCGGCAACACCGTCCTCCTCACCGGCGCCGGACTGAGCACCGCGCTGCTGGTCCGCTTCGGCGACGCCGTCGCCTTCCCCACCGCGCTCTCCGACCGGCAGGTCAGCGTCACCGTTCCGCCCGCCGCCGGGCCCGGTACCGTTCCCGTCCAGATCACCACCATCGGCGGAGTGAGCAACCGCCTACTCTACACCTACGCGGTGGTGGCCAGTGTCACCGGCATCAGCCCCGACACCGGGCCGATCGCGGGCGGCACCACCGTCGTCCTGACCGGCAGCGGCCTCGCCCGCGTCAGCGGCGTCACCATCGGCGGCGTCCCCGTACGGTCCTTCCGCGCCTACTCCGACAACCTGCTCGTCGTGGTGACCCCCGCGGGCGTCCCCGGCCCCGCCGACATCGTCGTCACCACGCCCGGGGGCAGCGTCACGCTCCCCAACGCCTTCGGCTACAAGGCACCCGCGACGATGACCGTCAGCTCCGCGCCGGACCCCTCCCTCGTCGGCCAACCGGTCACCTTCACCGCGGAGTTGGCGGGGGTCCCGCCCACGACGGGTACGCCGTCCGGCACCGTCGTCTTCGACTTCGGCGACGGCACGGCCCAGGTGACGGCCACCCTGACGGACGGCACGGCCACCGTCGACCACGCCTACACCGCCCCCTCGGCCACCGGCTACGCCGTCACCGCCGCCTACAGCGGCGACCTCCTCTTCATGGCCACCACCGGGACCGACACCCAGACCGTCGAGGCGGCGCCGACCACCACCACCGTGACCCACGGGCCCGACCCGTCCCTGGCCGGGCAGCCGGTCACCTTTGCCGCACGGGTCGCCGCCACCCCGCCGGGCGCCGGAGCACCGACCGGCACCGTGACGTTCGACTTCGGCGACGGGACCACACCCCTCACCCTGCCGATGGCGGGCGGCTCCGCGACCGCGGACCACACCTACGCCGACGCCGCCGAGACGCCGTACACGGTCACCGCCACCTACAGCGGCGACGACAACTTCCTCCCCTCCACGGGGACGGAGAGCCAGACCGTGCAGCAGGCGGCGACGACCACCGCGGTGGAACTCGCGCCGAACCCCTCCGTGGCCGGCGAGCCGGTGACCGTGACCACCACGGTCACCGCGGTCCCGCCCGGCGCGGCCGTACCGACGGGAACCGTCACCGTCGACTTCGGTGACGGCACCGTGCCCGTCACCACCCCTCTCACCGGCGGCACCGCCACCACCAGCCATGCCTACGCCGGTACGGCGGACAGCCCGTACACGGTCACCGCCACCTACAGCGGCGACGGCAACCTCGAACCCTCCACGGGGACCGGCAGCCAGTCGGTGGGACCCAGCACCTCGTCGACGACGGTGGTCTCCGCGCCGGACCCCTCGACGGTGGGGGAGCCGGTGACGTTCGGTGCGACGGTCACCGCGCTCGCGCCCGGGGCGGGCACCCCGACCGGAACGGTCACCTTCGACTTCGGGGACGGTAGCGCACCCGTCACCGCCCCCCTCACCGGTGGCACCGCCACCACCGGACACGTCTACACCGGCGCGGCCGAGACGCCGTACACGGTCACCGCCACCTACGACGGCGACGCGGATTTCACCAGCTCCTCCGGTACCGACACCCAGACCGTGCAGCCCGCGGGCACCGCCACCGCCGTGGTCTCCGCGCCGGACCCCTCGACGGTGGGGGAGCCGGTGACGTTCAGCGCGACGGTCACCGCGCTCGCGCCCGGGGCAGGCACCCCGACCGGAACGGTCACCTTCGACTTCGGCGACGGCACACCCCCGGTCACCGCCTCCCTCACCGACGGCGCCGCCGAACTCACCCACGCCTACAGCGACGCGGCCGAGACGCCGTACACGGTCACCGCCACCTACAACGGTGACGCGGATTTCACCAGCTCCTCCGGGACCGACACCCAGACCGTCCAGCCGGCCGACACCACCACCGAGGTGCTCTCCGCGCCCGACCCCTCCACCGTGGGGCAGCTGTCCACCTTCGTCGCGCAGATCTCACCGGAGGCCCCGGCGTCCGGAGCGCCGACGGGCACCGTGACCTTCGTGTTCGGCGACGGCACCCCGCCCGTCACGGCCCCCGTCGAAGGCGGCACGGCGACGGTCACGCACGCCAATCCGGAGGTGGCGGAGAGCCCGTACACGGTCTCCGCCACCTACAGCGGCGACGACAACTTCAATCCCTCAGCGGGCACCGACAGCCAGTCGGTGGCCCCGGGGGTGCCCACGACGACCGTGACGTCCTCGCCGTCCCCCTCGGTCACCGGCGAGACGGTCACCTTCACCGCGACCGTCGCCGCCGCACCGCCGGCCGCCGGCACCCCGACCGGTACGGTCACCGTCGACTTCGGCGACGGCACCGCACCCGTCACTGCCCCGCTCACCGACGGCACCGCCGTCCTCACCCACGCCTACACCACCGCGCCCCTCAGCCCGTTCCCGGTCACCGTCACCTACAGCGGGGACGCCAACTTCACTGAGTCCGTCGGTACGGGCACACACAGCGTCGAGCAGGCCGCGACCACCACCACGGTCACCGCTGCACCCGACCCGTCCGTGACGGGGGAGTCGGTGACCGTCACCGTGGCCCCCACCGCGCCCGCCTCGGGCACCCCGACCGGGCCGGTCACCTTCGACTTCGGCGACGGTTCCCCGGTCCTCACCGCCCAGTTGGTGAACGGCACGGTGACCGTCACCCACCCCTACACCAGCGTCGCCGGCAGCCCCTACACGATCACCGCGGTCTACCTCGGTGACGCCAACTACGCCGCCTCCGAGGACACCATCGTCCATGCCGTCGCCCCGGCCGAGACCCTCACCGCGGTGACCTCCTCGCGGGTGCCCTCCGCGGTGGGCGAGAGCGTGACACTGATCGCGCGGGTGACTCCGGTGCCGCCGGGTGCAGGTATCCCGACGGGGACGGTCACCTTCGACTTCGGCGACGGGACCGCACCCGCCACCGCACCGGTCTCGCACGGCGTGGCCATGGTGACGCACCCCTACACCAGCACCGCCGGCAGCCCGTACACCGTCACCGCGACCTACAGCGGGGACACCGACTTCGCCGCCTCCACGGGGACGTACGCCCAGGGCGTGGAGACCAGTGTCTCGGTCACCTCGACGACGGTGAACTCCGCTCCGGACCCGTCCGCCGTCGGGGACGCGGTGACCTTCACCGCGACCGTCGTGGCCGTGCCACCCGCCTCGGGCACCCCGACCGGCACGGTCACCTTCGACTTCGGTGACGGCACCACGCCCGTCACCGCCCCGCTCACGGGCGGCACGGCGACGGCCACCCACACCTTCACCGCGGCCGCCGATCCCGCCACGATCACCGCGGTCTACGGCGGGGACGGCAACTTCGCGGGCTCGGCCGGGCTCGACACCCAGACCGTCGAGCAGGCGGCCACCTCGACGGCGCTGAACTCCGCGCCGGACCCGTCCGTGACCGGCCAGGACGTCACCTTCACCGCGACCGTCACCGCAGTGGACGCGGGCGCCGGCACCCCGACGGGGACGGTCACCTTCGACTTCGGTGACGGCACCCCGACGGTCCGGGCGCCCCTCACCGACGGCACGGCGACCGCGGTGCACGCCTACCCGCACACCGACGGCAGCCCCTTCCCGGTCACCGCCGTCTACAACGGCGAGGCGAGCTTCCTGTCGTCCACGGACACCGACACCCAGACCGTGAACCAGGCGACCGTGTCCGTCACCGTCCTGTCGTCGGCGGAGCCCTCCACGGTCGGCCAGCCGGTGACCCTGACCGCGAACATCTCGGCGGACGCCCCGGGGGCGGGCACCCCGACCGGCACCGTCACCTTCGACTTCGGCGACGGGACCGCACCCGTCACCGCCACCGTCGTGGCCGGCACGGTCACGGTCACCCATGCGTACACCACCACGGCCGGCAGCCCGTACACCCTCTCCGCCACCTACAGCGGCGACGCGGACTTCAGTTCCGCCACGGGCACCGGCTCCCAGAGCCTGTACGCGGCCTCTACCACGACCACGGTGACCTCCGGGCCCGAACCGGCGGTGGTGGGGCAGCCGGTGACCGTGAGCGCGACGGTCGCACCGGTCCCGCCGGGCGCCGGCACCCCGACCGGTACGGTCACTGTCGACTTCGGCGATGCGACCACTCCCGTCACGGCCACGCTGGCCGGCGGAGCCGCCCTCCTCACCCACACCTACACCAGCAGCCTCCACAGCCCGTACACGATCACCGTCACCTACGGCGGCGGCGCCGACTTCACCGACTCGGTGGCCACGACCACCCAGTCCGTGCTGCAGGCCGCGACGACCACCACCGTGACCTCCGCTCCGGACCCGTCCGTGGTCGGCCAGCCGGTCGTCTTCACCGCGGTCGTCGCCGCGGCGGAACCGGGCAGCGGCTCACCGACCGGCACGGTGACCTTCGACTTCGGCGACGGGACGGACCCGGCCGCGGTGCCGGTCGTGGCCGGCGTGGCGACGGCCGAGCACGCCTACACCAGCCCGTCCGGCAGTCCCTACACCCCCACCGCCACCTACGGCGGGGACACCGACTTCACCGGGTCCAGCGGCAGCACCACGCAGACCGTCGGCCAGGCCGTGTCCACGCTGGTGGTCACCTCACTGCCCGAACAGGCGGTGTCCGGCCAGCCGGTGACGGTCACCGCGACCCTCTCGGCCGCCGCGCCGGGCAACGGGACCCCGACCGGCACGGTCACCTTCGACTTCGGTGACGGTACGCCGCCCGTGACGGTGCCGGTCACAGCCGGCCTGGCCACGGCGACGCACACCTGGTCCGGTGCGTCCGGCAGCCCCTACACGGTCACCGTCGACTACAGCGGGGACGCCAATTTCACACCCTTCACCGGGACCGGCACCCAGACCGTCGCCCCGGCGGCGACCTTCACCACCGTGAGCGGACTGCCGGAACCCTCGGTCGCCGGCCAGCCGGTGGACCTCACCGCGACGGTCTCCGCCGTCGCGCCGGGAGCCGGCACCCCGACCGGCACCGTCACCTTCGACTTCGGCGACGGGACCCCGCCCCTCACCGCACCCATGACGGACGGCACCGCCACCCTCACCCACGCCTGGACGAGCACCTCCGGCAGCCCCTACACCGTCACGGCCGCCTATAGCGGGGACGCCGACTTCAGCGCCTCCACCGGGACCGGCGCCCAGACCGTCGCCCCGGCCACGACCACCACCACCGTCAGCGGACTGCCGGAGCCCTCGGTCACCGGCCAGCCGGTGACCTTCCTCGCGCGGGTGGTGTGCGACGCCCCGGGAGACGGTGTGCCGACCGGCACGGTGACCTTCGACTTCGGTGACGGCACGCCACCCGTCACCGTCTCCGCGGCGGGCGGCGTGGCGACCGCCGCACACGCCTACACGAGCGCCTCGGGCAGTCCGTACACGGTCCACGCCATCTACAACGGCGACGAGGAGTGCACCGCCTCCGTGGGGACCGCGGACCACGTCGTACAGCGGGCGTTGTCGGCGACCGTGCTCACCTCCCTGCCCGATCCCGCGGTCACCGGGCAGCCGGTGGACATCACGGCGACGGTCTCCGCGGCCGCGCCCGGCGCGGGCACCCCGACCGGCACCGTCACCTTCGACTTCGGCGACGGCACCCCGCCCGTGACGGCACCCGTGACGGACGGCACCGCCACCCTCACCCACGCCTGGACGACCACTTCCGGCAGCCCGTACGCCCTCACCGCCGACTACAGCGGGGACGAGGCCTTCACCCCCTCCACGGGCACCGGCACCCAGACCGTCACCCCGGCCCCGAGCACCACCGTCGTGACCACTTCGCCCGACCCCTCGGTGACCGGGCAGCCGGTGGACATCACGGCGACGGTCTCCGCGGCAGCGCCCGGCGCGGGCACCCCGACCGGTACGGTCACCTTCGACTTCGGTGACGGCACCCCCTCCGTCAGCGCCACGGTCACCGCCGGCGTAGCCACGGTGACCCACACCTGGACCGGCGCCGCACCCGGCCCGTACACCGTCACGGCCGACTACAGCGGGGACACCGACTTCAGCTTCTCCACCGGCACCGACACCCACACCGTCGGCCCGGCCTCCTCCGCCCTGTCCCTGTTCTCCTCCCCGGACCCCTCCGTGGCCGGGCAGTCGGTCACCTTCACCGCCCAGGTCGCCGCCGTCCCCCCGGGCGCGGGCACCCCGACCGGTACGGTCACCTTCGACTTCGGCGACGGCACTCCGCCCGTCAGCGCTCCGGTCTCCTCCGAGACGGCGACCGTGACGCACGCGTACACGAGCACGACGGGCAGCCCGTACACGGTCACCGCCACCTACAGCGGCGACGACGACTTCGCCCCCGTCACCCTCACCGGCGTCCACACGGTGGCGGCCAGCGCCGCGACCACGTCGACGACCGTGAGTTCCTTCCCGGACCCCTCGGTGACCGGCCAGCCGGTGACCTTCACCGCGACCGTGGCACCGACTCCCCCCGGCGCCGGTGTGCCCACCGGAACCGTCGCCTTCACCTTCGGCGACGGGACGGCCGCCATCACGGCACCGCTCTCCGGCGGGGTGGCGACCGTGACACACGCCTACACCACCGCCTCGGGCAGCCCCTACACGGTGACCGCGAACTACAGCGGGGACGTCAACTTCAGCTCCTCCTCGGGCACCGACACCCAGACGGTCGCTCCGGCGACGACACTGACCACGGTGGCCACCGCGCCGGACCCGTCCGTGGTCGGCCAGCCGGTGACCCTCACCGCGACGGTGACACCGGTCGCGCCCGGAGCCGGCGTGCCGACCGGCGCCGTCACCTTCGACTTCGGTGACGGCACCCCGTCCACCGTGACCTCGCTCTCCGGCGGCGTGGCCAGGATCACCCACACCTACACGAGCGCGGGCGGCCCCTACCCGGTGACCGCGCACTATGACGGGGACGTCAGCTACACCTCGTCGAGCGGGAGCGATACGCAGACGGTCGGCAAGGCGGCGACGACGACGGCGGTGGTGTCGTCGCCCGATCCCACGGTGGTGGGTCAGGTGACGACGGTGACGGCGTCGGTGGCGTCGGTGGCGCCGGGGGCGGGTGCGCCGTCGGGCACGGTCACCTTCGATTTCGGTGACGGCACCCCGGTCCTCACGGCGCCGGTCAACGACGGCCTGGTGATGGTGACGCACGCGTACACGAGCACCTCGGGCAGTCCGTTCGCGATCACGGGCACCTACAACGGGGACGCCAACTTCACCTCGTCGAGCGGGAGTGACACCCAGACGGTGGGGCGGGCGGCGACGACGACGGCGGTGGTGTCGTCGCCCGATCCCACGGTGGTGGGTCAGGTGACGACGGTGACGGCGTCGGTGGCGTCGGTGGCGCCGGGGGCGGGTGCGCCGTCGGGCACGGTCACCTTTGACTTCGGTGACGGCACCCCGAGCCTCACGGCACCGGTCAGCGACGGGCTGGCGATGGTGACGCACTCCTACGGGAACACCACGGGCAGCCCGTTCGCCCTCACCGCCACCTACGACGGGGACGCCAACTTCACCTCGTCGAGCGGCAGTGACACTCAGACCGTCGGCAAGGCGGCCACCATGACGACGGTGACCTCCTCGCCCGATCCCACGGTGGTCGGACAGTCCACCACGATCACGGCCTCCGTCACCTCCGTCGCGCCCGGTGTCGCGACCCCCACCGGGACGGTCACCTTCAGCTTCGGCGACGGCACCAGCTCCACCACGACCGCGCTCGCCGACGGCACCGCGACCGTCACCCACACCTACGCCACCAGGTCCGGCAGCCCCTTCCCCGTCACGGCGACCTACAACGGGGCGAGCGGCTTCATGTCGTCGAGCGGGAGTGACACGCAGACGGTGGCGCGGGCGGCGACGACGACGGCGGTGGTGTCGGCGCCCGATCCGTCGGTGGCGGGGCAGTCGGTGACGCTGACCGCGACGGTTTCCCCGGTGGCGCCGGGGGCGGGCACTCCCACGGGGACGGTCACCTTCAGTTTCGGGGACGGCACCGGTGCCGCCACCGCGACCCTCTCCGGTGGCACGGCGACCGTGACACATCCGTTCAACGGCACCTCCGGCAGCCCGTTCACCGTCACCGCGACCTACAACGGCGATGTCAGTTTCACCTCGTCCAGCGGGAGTGACACGCAGACGGTGGGGCGGGCGGCGACGACCACGGCGGTGGTGTCGTCCCCGGACCCGTCGGTGGCGGGGCAATCGGTGACGCTGACCGCGACGGTTTCCGCGGCGGCGCCGGGGGCCGGTACTCCCACCGGGACGGTCACCTTCACTTTCGGCGACGGGACCAGCGCCGGTACCGCGACCCTCTCCGGCGGTATCGCGACCCTCACCCACACCTATGCCACCAGGACCGGCAGCCCCTTCCCGATCACGGCCGTCTACAACGGGGACGCCAACTTCGCGGCCTCCACCGGCACCGACACCCAGACCCTCACCAAGACCTCGACCACCACCACGGTGACCTCGACGCCCGATCCCTCGGTGGCCGGCGGGACGGTGACCCTCCGGGCGACCGTCTCCTCCGGCGCCGGAGCGCCGACCGGGACGGTCACCTTCAGCTTCGGTGACGGCACCGCCACCGCCACCGCCAACCTCTCCGGCGGCGTCGCCACCGTCACCCACGCCTACACGACCACCACCGGGAGCCCGTTCACCGTCACGGCCACCTACAGCGGGGACGCCAGCTTCGCCGGCTCCACCGGGACCGACACCCAGACCGTCACCCGGACCTCGACCACCACCACCGTGGTCTCCACGCCCAACCCGTCGACGACGGGGGACAGGGTCACGGTCACCGCGACCGTGGTAGCCGTCGCCCCCGGAACGGGCACCCCCACCGGGACCGTCACCCTTGCCATCTCGGGACGCACCCCGCAGACCGTGCCGCTCGTCGGCGGCACGGCCAGCGCGAGCTTCAACCCGTTGCCCAAGGGAAGCCACGCCGTCATCGGCAACTACAACGGCGACGTCAGCTTCGCGCCCTCCGTCGGAACCGGTGTCCAGGTGGTGTCCTGACGGAGCGGTGCCCCGGGTCCCGTGCGGGGACTCGGGGCACCGCCGTGTCCGGGCCCGGGGCGGGCAGCACCGGACGACCGCCGCAAGGGGCTCCGGCAACCGCCGGCCGTTGGCGCATCCAGGCCTTTCCCGGGCCCGGGGAGTCGTGAAGAATCCGGAACCGGCAACAGGCGGCGGCGCCGGGGGAGTTGTGCGGGATCATCCCGCACCCTTGGCACCGTAAGTGCAATGTGAAATATTACTGAGGTGCTGACGAGAAGAACCTCGGATGTCATCGTCGTCGGAGCGGGCGTCGTCGGCGCGGCCTGCGCCTACTACGCGGCCCGTGCCGGACTCACCGTCACCGTGCTCGACCGGGGCCCCGTCGCGGGCGGCACCACGGGCGCCGGTGAGGGCAACCTGCTGGTCTCCGACAAGGAACCCGGACCCGAACTCGAACTCGCCCTGCTGTCCACCGCGTTGTGGCGGAACCTCGCGGAACTGCTCCCGCCACACATCGAGTACGAGCCCAAGGGCGGCCTCGTGGTCGCCTCCGACGAGCCCGGGATGCACGCCCTGCGCACCTTCGCCGCCGGACAGGACAAGGCCGGAGTGCGGGCGGAGGAGATCCCCGGGGACCGGCTGCGGGAGCTGGAGCCACATCTGACTCCCGGCCTGGCAGGGGGCTTTCACTATCCGCAGGACGCCCAGGTGATGCCGGCCCTGGCCGCCGCCCACCTGCTGCGCGCGGGCGGCGACCGGGTCCGCCTGCGGCTCGGCGAGGAGGTCACCGGCCTGCTGACCACGGCCGACGGCGCGGTGCGGGGGGTGCGTACGGCGGCCGGCGAGGCGCATGCCCCGCACGTGGTCAACGCGGCCGGCACCTGGGGCGGCGAGTTCGCCCGGCTCGCCGGTGTCGGCCTTCCGGTGCTGCCGCGCCGCGGCTTCGTACTCGTCACGGAACCACTGCCGCGGGTGGTGCGGCGCAAGGTGTACGCGGCCGACTACGTCGCCGACGTCGCCAGCGGCTCGGCGGCGCTGCAGACCTCGGCGGTGGTCGAGGGCACCGCGGCCGGCCCCGTACTGATCGGCGCCAGCCGGGAACGGGTCGGTTTCGACCGGGCGCTGTCGGCCGAGGCGCTGCGCCGCCTGGCCGCCCAGGCCACCGCGCTGTTCCCGGTCCTGGCCGGGGTCCGCGCGCTGCGGACCTATGCGGGGTTCCGCCCCTACCTGCCCGACCACCTGCCGGCCATCGGCCCCGACCGGCGCGTGCCAGGCCTGCTGCACGCCTGCGGCCACGAAGGCGCGGGGATCGGCCTCGCCCCGGCCACCGGGCTGCTCCTCGCCCGGTTCATGGCCGGGGAGGAACCACCCCTGGACGCAGGCCCGTTCGACCCCGACCGCTTCGAGACCGCCGTCTGAACCGTCCACCACGAGAGGAGGCCCGCCGTGGCCCGTACCCCCATCGAACTGGCAGGGGCGCACCCCGCCGCGCCGTTCGAGATCACCCTGGACGGCCGTCCGGTCCCCGCGCTGCCCGGTCAGTCCGTCGCCGCGGTGCTGTGGTCCGCCGGCATCCTCGCCTGGCGCACCACCCGCACCACCGGCCGCCCCCGGGGCGCCTTCTGCGGCATCGGGCAGTGCCACGACTGCCTGGCCACCATCAACGGGAAGCCCAACCGCCGGGCCTGCCTGGTGCCCGCCCGCCCCGGCGACGCGATCCGCACCCAGGAGGGACACGGCCATGCCCGACTCGGCGTCTGACCCGTACGACCTCGCGGTGATCGGAGCGGGCCCCGCCGGTCTCAACGGAGCCGTCACGGCTGCCGAACTCGGGCTCTCCGTGGCTCTGTTGGACGCCTCACCGCAGACCGGCGGCCAGTTCTACCGGCACCCGGCGCCGGCCCTCGGCGCGGCCCGGCCCGAGGCGCTGCACCACGACTGGCGGGCGTTCACCACACTCCGCGGGCGCCTGGAGCGCAGCGACGTCCAGCACCTCGCCGGGCACCACGTCTGGGCCATCACCCAGGAGGATGACGGCCCGTGGGTGGTGCACGCCGCCACCGGAGCCGACGGCACCGCGGAACATCCGGCCCGGGTGCGGGCCCGTACCGTCCTGCTCGCGACCGGTGCGTACGAACGCCAACTCCCCGCACCCGGCTGGACCTTGCCGGGGGTCGTGGGAGCCGGGGGAGCGCAGGCCATGCTCAAGTCCGGGCTGGTGCTGCCCGGCAGGCGCATCGTCGTCGCGGGCAGCGGCCCCCTGCTGCTCGCGGTCGCCACCTCGCTGGCCGCGGCCGGCGCCCGCATCCCCGCCGTCATCGAGGCATCCGGCTACCGGGGCTACACACGGCATCCCCGCGCGCTCGCGGCCAACCCGCGCAAACTCACCGAGGCGGCGGCTCACGGGGCGGCTCTGCTGCGGCACCGCATACCGCTGCGTACCCACAGCGCGGTCACCGAGGTACATGGCACCGACCGGGTCGCCGCCGTCACCGTCACCCGCCTCGACCGCGACTGGCGGCCCGTCCCGGGCACCGCCCGGCGGATCACCTGCGACGCGCTCGCGATCGGGCACGGCCTCGTCCCGCAGATCGAACTCGCCACCGCTCTCAGCTGCGCCACCCGCCCCACCGCGGACGGCACCATCGCCCTGGCCCTGAACGGACTGCAGGAGACCTCGGTACGCGGGATCTGGGCGGCGGGGGAGACCGGAGGTGTGGGCGGCGCCCAACTGGCCATGGTGGAAGGCGAGATGGCCGGAATCGCGGTGGCCGCCAGACTCCACGGATACCGCCCTCCCGCACGGCGCATACGTGAGCTGTGCCGCCGACGGGACCGGATGCGGGCCTTCGCCGAGGCGATGGCCGCCTGTCACACACCGGCGGCGGGCTGGGCGGACTGGCTCACCGACGACACGGAGGTCTGCCGCTGCGAGGAGGTGACCGCCGGCGAGATCCGCGAGGCCGTCACCGGACTCGGCGCCCGCGACGCACGCACCGTCAAACTCCTCACCCGGGCCGGTATGGGCTGGTGCCAGGGGCGGATGTGCGGGACGGCCACCGCCTGCCTCGCGGCAGCCGGCGGAGCCGTGCAGCCTCCCGCCGAACGCCGCCCGTTCGCGGTCCCCGTCCCGCTCTCGGCGCTCGCCGCGCCCGACGCACCCACCGGGAGCCGGCCGGACACCACCCCGGCCGCCGACGACTGACCCACGGGCCGCCCTCGTGGGCGTCACACCCCACCTACAGGACTCCACCCGCCACAGAAGGGTTCACCGGCATGACCGCCCACACCTGGAACGCCACCCGCCCCTGGCGCGGCATCATGGTCGCCACCGCACTGCCCCTGCGCGCCGACCTATCCGTCGACCACGACGCCTACGCCCGGCACGTCCGCTGGCTGATCGAGCAGGGCTGCGACGGTGTCGTCCCGAACGGCTCGCTCGGCGAGTACCAGACCCTCACCGACGACGAGCGGGCCCGCGTGGTGCGGACCGCGGTCGAAGCGGCCGGTGACGGCGCGCGGGTCATGCCCGGCGTCGCCGCCTACGGCAGCGCCGAGGCCCGGCGCTGGGCCGAGCAGGCGGGCGAGGCCGGCTGCGGCTCGGTCCTGCTGCTGCCCCCGAACGCCTACCGCGCCGACGAACCGGCCGTCCGCGCCCACTACACCGAGGTAGCCAGGGCAGGGCTGCCGGTCGTCGCGTACAACAACCCCCTCGACACCAAGGTGGACCTGACCCCCGCGCTGCTGGCCCGGCTGCACCAGGACGGCGACATCGTCGCGGTCAAGGAGTTCTCCGGCGACGTACGGCGCGCCTACGAGATCGCCGAACTCGCCCCAGAACTCGACCTGTTGATCGGCGCCGACGACGTCCTGCTGGAACTCGCCGTGGCCGGCGCCGTCGGCTGGATCGCCGGCTACCCCAACGCCTTCCCCGCCACCTGCGCCGAGCTCTACCGTGCCGCCGTCGCCGGAGACCTGCCCACCGCCCGGCCGCTCTACCGCTCCCTGCACCCGCTGCTGCGCTGGGACTCGAAGACGGAGTTCGTCCAGTGCATCAAGCTGTCCATGGACCTCGCCGGCCGCCACGGCGGCCCCGCCCGCCCGCCGCGCTCCCCGCTCACCGGGGAGACCGAGGCCGAGGTCCGGGCCGCCACCGAGAAGGCCCTGGCCGCCGGCCACCACTGACCGCGGCCGTCCCGCAGCGAAAGGACCGATGGTGCGTACGCGTCATGTCTTCCACGCCGTCGACTCGCACACCGAGGGCATGCCCACCCGTGTGATCACCGGTGGCGTCGGGGTGATACCCGGAGCCACCATGGCCGAGCGCAGACTCCACTTCATCGACCACCTCGACCACCTCAGGACCCTCCTGATGTACGAGCCGCGCGGGCACTCCGCCATGAGCGGCGCCATCCTCCAGCCGCCCACCCGCGCCGACGCGGACTACGGCGTCCTCTACATCGAGGTCTCCGGCCTGCTGCCGATGTGCGGACACGGCACCATCGGGGTCGCCACCGTCCTCGTCGAGTCGGGCATGGTGCCGGTGACCGAGCCGGTCACCCCCGTCCGGCTCGACACCCCTGCCGGTCTGGTCGCCGTCGACGTCCACGTCGCGGACGGCGCCGCGACCTCGGTCACCCTCACCAACGTGCCCGCCTTCTGCGCCGGCCTGGACCGCACCGTCGAGGTCCCCGACTACGGGAAGGTCACCTACGACCTCGCCTTCGGCGGCAACTTCTACGCGTTCGTGGATCTCGACGCACTGGCCCTGCCGTTCGACCGGACCCGCAAGGACGACCTGCTGGCCGCCGGACTGGCCGTCATGGCGGCGATCAACGCCTCACCGGACCGGCCGGTCCACCCCGAGCGGCCGGAGATCGCCGGGGTCAAGCATGTCTACCTGGCCGCTCCCGGCTCGGACGCCCATCACTCGCGGCATGCGATGGCCATCCACCCTGGCTGGTTCGACCGCTCGCCGTGCGGCACCGGTACCTCGGCGCGGATGGCGCAGCTGCACGCCCGCGGTGAACTGCCCCTGGACCGCGACTTCGTCAACGAGTCCTTCATCGGCACCCGCTTCACCGGCCGGCTCGTCGCCGAGACCGAGGTCGGCGGGCTGCCCGCCGTGGTCCCCACCGTCACCGGCCGGGCCTGGATCACCGGCACCGCCCAGTACTTCCTCGACCCGGACGACCCGTTCCCCGCAGGCTTCCTCCTATGACCACCGCCGTGCTGTCCGGCCCCTCGCTCCACCGGGCCACGGCCCGCCGCACGAAGGGGGCCGCGCCACACGGGAGTTCCGCACCATGAGCCGCGCGCATGCCCTGCCACCCGCGGAAACAATGTGAAATTGTATGCTGGCGATCCGCTCCGCCATGAAGGGATCACCACCGCTATGGGGCACCTGAAGCACCGCGATCTCAACGCCACCCGGGAGCGGTTGCGCGACCAGGTCGCCCACGCCCTGCGGGCCGCCCTGATCTCCGGTGAGCTGCGGCCGGGCGAGGTGTACTCGGCGCCGGTCCTGGCCGAGGACTTCGGGATCTCGGCCACGCCCGTACGCGAGGCGATGCTCGACCTGGCGCGCGAGGGCCTGGTCGAGCCCGTCCGCAACAAGGGCTTCCGGGTCACCGAGGTCAATGAGCGCGACCTCGACCAGTACACCGAGATCCGCGCACTCATCGAGATCCCCATGATCGGCCGGATCACCCGCACCGCCACCCGCGAGCAACTGGAGGCGCTGCGGCCGGTCGCCGGCGAGATCGTGCGCGCCGCGCGCGACCACGACCTCATCGGCTACTTGGAGGCCGACCGGCAGTTCCACCTCGAACTCCTCGGGCTCAGCGGCAACGAGCGCCTCGTCGAGACCGTCAGCGATCTCCGCAAGCGCTCGCGCCTGTACGGCCTGACCGCCCTGGACGAGCGGGGCGAACTCATCCCGTCGGCCGAGGAGCACTTCGCACTCCTCGACCTGATGCTGGCGGGCGACGCGAAGGGCGCCGAGAAGTGCATGGCCAAGCACCTGGGCCATGTCCGCTCACTCTGGGCCAAAAGCGGGACCAAGGAGAAGTCCGGCAAGTAGACGGCGACGGTGGAAACGGAGCACCTGGTGAACATGTCCGCCACGCTGCACGCGGCCGCAACACCGGCCGCGCCCGCGCTCGTTCTGCGCCCCTGGTCCCTGGACGACGTCGACGCACTGGTGGAGGCGTACCGGGACCGCTCCCTGGGGCGCTGGGCCACCTCGCGCCCGGAGAACCGGGCCGCCGGGGTGCGGTGGGTACAGGACCATCAGCGAGGCTGGGCGGCGGGGGAGCAGTTCGCCTTCGCGGTCCTGGAAGCGGGCTCGGAGGGGGCTGCCCCGCGGTTGGTGGGCCACGTGGTGCTCAAGGACGTCGCTCCCGGCAATCCGTCCGCCGAAGCCGGCTACTGGACAGCGTCCCACGCACGAGGACGAGGCATCGCCTCCCGCGCTCTGGAAACGCTCACCACCTGGGCCTTCGAGACCTTCCAGGCCGACGGGCTGGAGGCCCTGGAACTCCTGCACCAGGTGGACAACGTCGCCTCCTGCCTCGTGGCGCAGAAGTGCCGCTACGAGTTCGCGAGAACCCTGCCGGCGGCACCGCCCCTGTACCCCTTGGACGGTCATCTGCACCGTCGCCGCGCGCACCCCTGACGACTCCGGACCGACCGTCCTGCGCGCAAGACCAGCGCGCTATCGGGGCGGGGGACCGGCCAGCCCGTCCAGGATGGTGTTGTACCGGTCGCCGAAGTCGATGCGGGTGATGTCCTCGTAGCGGCAGGACGACGGGTCCACGGCCCAGCGGGCTCGCGGATTGACTTCCAGCAGCCGGAGCCGCTTCTTCCCGAAGCGCACCGGTGCCCCGATGTACACCACGCCCGGGTCCAGATCCTCTTCGAAGAAGGCCAGCAGGCGGTAGTGCCTGCCGGCCGACTCCGCCAAGGACCGGGCGTCGGTCAGCGCGAGGGCGCCACGCGGCTCGGGCGGAGGCCAGGGACCGTGCCGCTGGAGCCAACGCACCATCAGATCGCGCGACCCCCGCCGTTTGACCTGCACGATGTCGCGGGTCCTGAGCGCCACGAACCCGTCCAGGGCGAGACGGCCGCACTCCGCGACCACGGTCCACGAGGGCGTCGTCTCGACCACGAACCCCTCGACCTCGTCGCAGCCCGGAATCCCACGCACGAGATGCGTGAACTGATGCTTGTCGGCGGCCTCTTGCAGCTGCCGCCGTATCCCCTCGCCCATGCCTCCATGCTCCTCCCGGGCGGGTCCGCGCACCATTGAATTTCGCACCGGCGGTTACGGGGGCCCTACGGCGTGCGCTTGGGATTAGCCCAACGACACGTCGAGCAGAGGCCGTTGACGCGCGCGGACTGCAACCAGATGCTCAAATGTGGCTCAGAAATGACTCAGATCGCCCTGTCTGCGGGCGGCAGTTCGTACACTCGTAGTGTCGAACACTACGAGCAGGAGGACCGATGAAATCCACTCTCAGTCGCCTGGCCTCCCGCGTCATGTCGTTCATGCTGCGCGGGCGCCGGCCTCGACTCGACCACCCTGACGCGCACCGGCCTGCCGTGCCTCACCAGGACGCGAACCTGGCCAACTACTCACCCTCCATGGTGCCGGGGAGCGGCTCAGGCGCCACCGGGCTCTGAACCAAGAGCCCCGTGGCGGCTTACTTCAAGACGTTGCCTTGGGGGACGGATAGCCCATCCGCGGGCGCGCCGGATTGTCGGCGCGCCCGCGTTCACGTTCACCTGCGCATCGAAGCAGCGTGCTTCCGCGCTCAAGCCTGTGCCCGGGGCTCCGGCCTGCTGGACTACCGCAGCGGACAACGGCGTCAGGCGCTTTCGCGTTCGTTCGTCTCCTTGCGGGCTGCGGCCCGGGTACGACGGCGGCCGAGCAGAGTGCATCCCACCGTCACCAGGCCGATGGCGATGACCTTGGAGACTCCGTAGTAGCCGGATGCCGGCTCCTCCGGGGTGCCCGGCAGCCGGAAAAAGAACCACACTGCCCCGACGCCGCCGAGAACGATCAGTGCGATGGCCCCCCATGTCCCGAGGCCCTCCCACCAGACTCCCGGGATGTGCCCCCGCTCGTCGGTCTGCTCGATGTCCTTGTCGGCCATGGTCTGTTCTCCTGGGCATGTGGTGACGGAAGCGGGGGAGGAGACGCGGGCCCGGCGCGGAAGGTTCACCGGCCAACGTTCCCTGGTGGAGCCGACATCCTGTCACCCCGCCGGTTGCCGGACGTTGGGCGTGGACGCCGCCGGAGCCGATGAGCGTGCTGAGATCTCGGCATCGGACTTGAAGTTGTCGCTGCGGCAGCTTCTACCGTCCTGAACAGGGCCGGAGCGGCCGGCCCGGTGAGGTACCTGCGAGGAGGCGGCGATGGCCTGGCCGATTGCGGAGGTCGCCCGGATGTCGGGGGTGACGGCCCGGACACTGCGGCACTACGACGCGATCGGGTTGCTGCCCCCGGCCCGGATCGGCACCAACGGTCACCGCTACTACGAGGAGCGCGAGTTGCTGCGGTTGCAGCAGATCCTCGTGCTGCGGGCGCTGGGCCTGGGGCTGCCCGAGATCGGCCGGGTCCTGGCCGAGCAGGTCGACGAGCTGGAGGCCCTGCGCGGCCACCACCGCCGCCTGCTCGGCGAACGCGACCGGCTGGACGGCCTGGCCGGCACCGTCTCCCGCACGATCACCCAACTGGAACAGTCCAGGAAGGACGGTAGCCCCATGACCAGCATCAACCGACCGGAGAACCTCTTCGAGGGCGTACAGCCCGCCCAGTACGGGGAGAGCCTGCGTGACTTCCCGGAGCTGGCGGGTGACATCGCGCGGCACGTCTCGACGATGAGCGAGGCGGAGATCGACGCCGGGCACCGCAAGCGCACGGCGCAGATGATCCGCCTGGCCGAACTGCTGGCCGCCGGGACACCCGCCGACGCCGAACCGGTGCAGGCCGAGATCGATGCCCAGTACCGCGGGCTCAGCGAACTCCGGGTGGTCTCCGCCGAGGAGTATCGCGCGATCGGGCGTTCCTGCGTGGACAAGGAGCAGTGGCGCGCGGCCTACGAGGCGATCGCACCGGGCCTGGCCGAGTATCAGCGCGATGCCATCGAGGCGTACGCCGGGTCGCGGCTGAGCTGAGGCGACCCCGGGCCGCCGGCCCCGGCAACGGCCCGGGCGGCGGCCCTCATTGGTGGGGCAGATGAGACCGGGGACCCTTACCAGGCGGCCGGGTTCCTCGCGAACGCGGCCAGGTTGCGGGGGCACCGCATGCGTTCGCTGTAGTCCGGGCCGTGCTGCGCCTCGTCTTCCGCGTACTCCGTGGGGTCCCAGTCGTCCGCTTCCTGGAGTTCGTACATGAGGGCCATGAGATCGTCGCCGATCTGGAACGGGCCGTCGTCCCACGGATGCGCGTCATGGGTGCAGCCGTCCTCGCGCCGATGGAAGGTGGCGTACGCCGCCGCCAGCGCGTTCTCCGCACGGCGGACGAGGTCCGGGCGCTCGTCACACCACTCCATCCACGGGCCCACGGCAGCGACACCGAGTATCCAGTAGGCGGTGGCGGCACTGTCCAAGTCGGTCTCCAGCCGGCTGATGGAGAGTTCGACGGTCGCCCACGGGTCCCCGGTCGGGTAGCCGCCGATGACGTTCTCGATGTGGCTGGTGAACTCGGTGAGGTCTTTCCATGATCCAAACACGTGGTGACTGACGAGGGTGGCCCTGGGAAGGTTCCCTCAGCCACATTCCCACTCAGTCAGCGGCGCTCTGCCTACCGCGGCGCCGCTCACCCAGCCCCGCCGCCCGGCTGGGCTCCGCCCCTGGCCGCCTTCAGATTGGCCTTCTTCATCTTGTTGCCGCAGGTGGCCATGGAGCACCACCGCCGACGTCGGCCCCGGCTGGTGTCCACGAACAGCCCCCCGCAGGTGCTCTGCTCGCAGCGCTTGATCTCACCGTCGTGGTGGCCGCCGAGGGTCGCCACGGCGTCGAGGGCGACGACGGCGAGCGCGGCCCGCGCGGGATCGGACTCCGGTAGCTGCCACCTGGCCTGCCCGCCGGTGAGGACGAGCCGCGCCCGGTGACGCGCGCTCCAGTGGTTGAGCAGCTGCTCATCGGCCGCCTCCGGCACACTGCCGGAGGCGAGGGCGGTGCCGGCCCGGTGGATCGCCTCGCGCAGGGCGCGCGCGTCCCGGAGGAGGGTGTCGGAGACCGGCATCTCCGCACCGCCCAGCCCGTTGGCGGTCAGCCAGGCCCGCAGCTGGTCGGGGGTGGCGATCCGTTCCACCGGATCGGCACCGTGAGCGGCGTCCCCCGGCTCCCGGACGGCTTCACGGACCTCTTCGACAGCACCCTCGTCCGTGTCGGAGAGGTGGAGCTGCACACCGTCCAGGGCGGCGCCGGGCGCCCCCTCCTCCTCGTCGGCGGCTGGCCGCAGAACTGGTACGCATGGCGCCTGGTCATGCCGCGCCTGGCGGAGCGCTTCCGCGTGATCGCGGTCGATCCGCGCGGTGTCGGACCGTCCGACAGGCCCCACGGCGGATACGACACCGGCACCGTCGCGGCCGAACTCGTCGCCCTCATGAGAGCGCTCGGCCACGAACGCTTCGCCATGGTGGGACACGACGTCGGCATGTGGCTCGGCTACGCCCTCGCCGCGGACCACCGCGACGCGCTCGAACGCCTCGCCCTGCTCCGACGCCACCCTCCCCGGCCTCGCGCCCGACATCCCGCTCTTCGGCACCGAGGCACAGAACGACCTGCTGTGGCACTTCGCCTTCAACCGCAAGCGGTCCGTCAACGAACAGCTCGTCCGGGGCCGTGAGCACGTCTACCACGGCGACCAGTTCCGCCAGAAGGCCGCACGTCCACTGCCCGCCTCCGCCGTCGACTTCTACGTCGAGAGCCTCGCCCGCGACCCCGAAGCCCTGCGCGCCAGCTTCGAGTACTACCGGGCCACCGACGACAACATCGCCCAGAACCGCCGGCGGGGACGCCATCCGCTGACCCTGCCCGTCCTGAGCGTCGCCGGCGACCGGGGGCAGGGTGAGCGCCTCGCCGCCCTCCTCGCCCCCGTGACCGAACGGCTCGACAGCGCCGTCCTGCCCGACTGCGGCCACTACGTTCCCGAGGAGCAGCCCGACGTCCTCCTGGCACACCTCCTGCCCTTCCTGCACGACTGACCCCGCCCCGCCGGACCGCGCACGACTCACCCGACCGGACGCCTGCGCCGCCCGGCCGAAGCGCTCACCGGGCGCCGCGCGCTCCGGCAGGCGAGGCTGCATGTGGAGGTGGGTCATGGAGCAGCTGACAGCGGACGTGTGCGTCGTGGGCGCCGGATTCGCGGGACTGGCGGCCGCACGGCAGCTGGCCGAGGCCGGGCGTTCGGTCGTCGTACTCGAAGCCAGGGACCGGGTGGGCGGGCGCGTCTGGAACCGGGAGCTGCCCGACGGCACCGTCGTCTCCGCGGGTGGCACCTGGCTGGGCAAGGGGCAGGACCGGATGTTCCAGCTCTGCCGCGAGCTGGGGCTGGCGGTCTACCCGCAGTACGACGACGGCGATCACCTGCTGCGCCTCGACGGCCGCAACCACCGTCACCGCGGCATCCCCAAGGCCGGACCGGCGGCACTCGCCACCCTGGGACTGGCCCTCCTCCGCCTGAACCTGATGGCACGCCGACTTCCGCTGGACGCCCCCTGGGAAGCACGGCGCGCACGGGCCTGGGACGCCCGCACGCTCGGGCAGTGGCTCTCCCGTCCGCTCAACGTGCCCTCGTCCACCGCCCACACCCTCCTCAAGTCGACGATGAACCTGCTGTTCTGCGCAGACCCGGCGGAAGTCTCCCTCCTGGGCGCGTTCGTTCTGGCGCGCGGCGGCGGAGGCGGTGGCTTCGGCTACTACACCGACAGCCGGAAGACGGAATCCCACCTCGTGGACGGCGGAGCCCCCGAACTGGCCCGGCGGATGGCCGCGCGCCTCGGCACGGCGGTACACCTGTCGAGCCCGGTCCGCCGGATCGTCCGGAACACCACCGATGTGGAGGTCAGGTCCGATGCGCTCGCCGTACGGGCACGACGGGTCATCGTGGCCACCCCACCCGTGCTCGCCGGCCGTATCGCCTTCGACCCGCCCTTGCCCGCCGCCCACAGTCATCTGCGGCAACGCGTGGTACCCGGGGCGATCATCCGGGTGCACACGCAGTACCCCGAGCCGTTCTGGCGGGGCCAGCGGCTGTCGGGCCAGACACTGGCGCCCGGGTCGCCCGTCCCGATCACCATCGACCAGACCCCGCGTTCGGGCGAACCGGGCGTGCTGAGCAGCTACGCCTTCGGAGCCGGGGCCGTACGGCTGGGCCGCCTGCACCCCAAGGAGCGGCAGGAACTCTGGCTGGACGCGCTCGCCGAGCGCTTCGGCCCGGAGGCGCGCCACCCCACCGCCTACCTGGAGACCGACTGGTCCGAACAACCCTGGTCACTGGGCGGGATGGTCGCCCACTTCCCGCCCGGCGCGCTGACCAACTACGGCAGTGCGCTGCGCGAGCCCGTGGGCCGCATCCACTGGGCGGGCACGGAGTCGGCGACCCTGATGCACGGCCTGATGGAGGGCGCGGTGCGCTCCGGCGAACGAGCCGCCCGCGAGGTCATGGCCGTCAGCTGAAGCGCGGTTCCCTCGACGTCCGTAACTCCCCGTCTAGGGAAGGGAGTTCCTCATCACGAGCACCTAATCGCCACTGCCGCTGGTGCTGTTCGAGTGCCGGCGCCGCCGCTTCCTGGCGTCGTGCAGCACCTCGCTCGCGGCGCGCGTCACGGTCGCCACGACGCGCACCCAGCGGGGTCCGCCGCGCTCCGCCCACACCACACATACGCACCCGCCGATGGCGAGCGCCAGAACGCCGAGCAGTATCAGATTGATCATGTCCCCCCCCATGCCTGCGTGACCGGTGCCTGAGTGGCCCGTGCCCGCGTACCCATGCTTGCTTACCGCTCCAAGATCCTCTCAGATGCGGCGAGATGGAAGTGCCGGGCCCTTCGGGCGGCCCGCCCCAGTGCTCTTCCGGACCCGGACACTCCTGGGGGACTTTCCGGCCATTGACTGACGGAATCGACGCAAAGGGACATGGGTGCGGTAGGAAAGGTGCCGGTCCGCGGAACTTCCCAACCGGTGCCGGAGGAAGTGCATGAAGGACAGGGACGGTAGGGGCACGAGGCCCGGCCGTGCGCAGTGGCCGGTGTGGCCGATGCGGTCGCTGTGGCCGGGCGGCCGATTGCCGCCCCGCAGCGACGACGGGTAGACCCCGGCCGCGCTCCGCCCCACTCCCGCGCCCCGGCTCCACCCCGGTGCCCCCGCTCCTTCAGGGCGCCCACCTGTTCCATCCACCGTCGACGGGACGCTCCCGTACTGCCCGCCGACCGGACCTTCCCGACTCCCGGAAACGGAGACACCCATGCGAAGACGGATACGTGCCGCGGCGGCGGTATGCGCGACCGCGTTCCTCACTCCGCTGCTGACGGCGAGCCCGGCCGCGGCCGCGTCGGTCCGGCCCGCCGACGGCGCCCGTAAGCCCGCGGACTGCCGGCCCGCCCTCCAGGTCCTGGCCTCCCTGCCCGGTTCGGGAGGCAGCGAGGTCAAGGGACTCGGGCCGAAGGACCTGGCGGTGGGCGCCTCGCGCGGTCTGCCCGCGTACTGGACCGGCACCCGGGTCCACCGCGTACCGCTGCCCGCCGGATTCACCGGCGGGACGGTGGCGGCCGTCAACGCGAAGGGGCTGATGGTCGGTTCGCTGCGCGGCGAGGGCAAGACCGCCGCTTTCAGCTTCCGCGCCGGGGCGCGCATGGTGACCCTGCTGCCGGAAGGCGCTCACGCGGCGGACGTCAACGACCAGGGTCTGATCGTCGGCGACGCGGTCAAGAGCGGCAGACTGGTCGGCCTCGTCTGGGACGGTGCACGGATTCACCGCCGGCTCGCGCCGCCCGCCGGATACTCGCTCACCTCGGTGACCGCACTCAACAACGCCGGGCAGATCGCCGGTTCCGGCGAGGCCGTCAAGGACGAGGAGTCATGGTCAGCGGGCCTCGTTTGGCCCGCCAAGAGCGGTGCCCCGGCCGTACCCCTCCAGCGGTTCTGGCCCGCGGGAGTGCCCTACGACTTCTGGTACCCGCGGGACATCGACCGCGCCGGACGGATCGTCGGCACCCACGACTACACCCGGCTGGACACCCTGACGCCCACCCAGTGGCTCCCGCCGTACACGGTCGAGACCCAACCGGGCCTGCTCGGGGAGCGCACCAGCGGCACCTTCCAGGCCATCAGCCCCACCACCAACGTGAGTGTCGGCACCGCCCTCGACAGCCATATGGTCGGGCCCTTCCCGCCCGAGACGGCGCCCCCGCCGCAGGCCCAGATATGGCCCGGTACGGGCCCTCTGCTGGCACTGCCCCGGCTCTCCCCGGAGGGTGCCTCCGAGGCGCACGCCGTCAGTGACGACCAGCGTGTCGGCGGGTCCGCGGCCGACGCCAGGTCGACGCCCCGTGCCGTCATCTGGACCTGCGCCCTGCGACAGGCGTACCGGCCCTGACGACCCGGCCACCCGTCACCACCGACACGGGGCTGTCCGGTTCCTCGTGTGACATCCCGGAGCGCCCCGGCCGGTAACCCCTGCCGCGCCGGGCGCCCCGGTCCGACGGTCCGCGAACTCCGCGCCGCAGCACCCCGGTCCGGGGCCGAAACCGCTCGCGGCACCGCTACCGCCGGATCTACCCTCATGAACATGATCACTCGAAGGGAAGACGGCTACGAAGTCGACACCGACCCGGACCGCCTCGACGTCGGCCTGGTGCACCACTGGCTCTCGACCGACGCGTTCTGGGCCCTGGGCCGCAGTCGCGAAACGGTCGAGCGGTCCATCAGCGGGTCGCTCAACTTCGGCCTCTACGACGACAGCGGCGCTCAGGTCGCGTACGCACGTGTCGTCACGGACCGGGCGACCTTCGCCTGGCTCTGCGATGTCTACGTCGCCCCCACCCACCGCGGCAAGGGACTCGGCACCTGGCTCGCCGAGGCGGTCCGCGACCGCCTGGCCCCCTACCGCCTCAAGCGGACGCTGCTGTCCACCCTCGACGCCCACGAGGTCTACGCCAAGGTCGGGTTCGTGCCCGTACCCGACCCCCAGCGCCTCATGATCATGAAGTCCGCGACCTGACGCGCCTCGCCGGGCAGCGGGCGCCGAAGCACCCGCCCGTGCCGGTCTCGCCGCCGCGCGGGCCCCGGTCAGGCGCCGACGTAGGCCGCGAGGTGCTCGCCGGTGAGCGTCGAGCGGGCGGCGACCAGGTCGGCGGGAGTGCCCTCGAAGACGACCCGGCCGCCGTCGTGCCCGGCGCCGGGACCGAGGTCGATGATCCAGTCGGCGTGCGCCATGACCGCCGGGTGGTGTTCCACGACGATGACCGACTTGCCGGAGTCGACGAGCTGGTCGAGCAGGCCGAGCAGCTGCGCCACATCGGCGAGATGGAGGCCGGCGGTCGGCTCGTCGAGGACGTAGACGCCGCCCTTCTCCGCCATGTGCGTGGCCAGCTTCAGACGCTGCCGCTCGCCACCGGACAAGGTGGTGAGCGGCTGGCCGAGGCTGAGGTAGCCGAGCCCGACGGCGTCCAGCCGCTGCAGGATGCGGTGCGCCGCCGGCGTGCGTGCCTCGCCGTCACCGAAGAACTCCTCGGCCTCGGCGACCGACATCGCCAGCACCTCGCTGATGTCGCGGCCGCCGAAGTGGTGGTCGAGCACGGCTGCCTGGAACCGCTTCCCCTCACACTCCTCACAGGTGGTCGCGACGCCGGCCATCATCGCCAGGTCGGTGAAGGTGACCCCGGCGCCGTTGCACGTGGCACAGGCGCCCTCGGAGTTCGCGCTGAACAGCCCCGGCTTCACCCCGTTGGCCTTCGCGAACGCCTTGCGGATCGGGTCGAGCAGCCCCGTGTACGTCGCCGGATTGCTCCGCCGCGAACCGCGGATCGGACTCTGATCGACCGACACCACACCCGCACCGGCCGGGATCGACCCGTGCACCAGCGAACTCTTGCCGGAGCCCGCGACACCGGTGACCACGGTGAGCACCCCGAGCGGGATGTCGACATCGACCGCGCGCAGGTTGTGCGCCGTCGCCCCGCGGATCTCCAGCGCGCCGGCCGGCCTGCGTACCGACTCCCTGAGGGCGGCCCGGTCGTCGAGATGGCGGCCGGTGACGGTGCCGCCGGACCGCAGACCCTCGACGGTGCCCTCGAAGCAGACCGTGCCGCCCGCCGTACCGGCGCCCGGACCGAGGTCGACGACATGGTCGGCGATCGCGATCGTCTGCGGCTTGTGCTCCACGACGAGCACCGTGTTGCCCTTGTCCCGCAGCCGCAGCAGCAGCTCGTTCATCCGCTGGATGTCATGGGGGTGCAGGCCCGCGGTGGGCTCGTCGAAGACATAGGTGGTGTCGGTGAGCGAGGAGCCGAGGTGCCGGATCATCTTGACGCGCTGCGCCTCGCCGCCCGACAGCGTGCCCGACGAGCGGTCCAGCGACAGATAGCCGAGGCCGATCTCCACGAACGAGTCGAGGCTCCGCCGCAGCGCGGTGAGCAGCGGCGCCACCGACGGCTCGGCGAGACCGCCGACCCACGCGGCCAGGTCGCTGATCTGCATCGCACAGGCGTCGGCGATGCTGACCCCGTCGATCCGCGACGACCTGGCCCCTTCACTGAGCCGGGTGCCGTCGCACTCGGGGCAGGTGGTGAAGGTGACCGCCCGCTCCACGAACGCCCGGATGTGCGGCTGCATCGCCTCCTTGTCCTTGGACAGGAACGACTTCTGGATCTTGGGGATCAGCCCCTCGTAGGTGAGGTTCACGCCCTCGACCTTCACCTTGGTCGGCTCCCGGTAGAGGAAGTCCTGCATCTCCCTCTTGGTGTACTTGCGGATCGGCTTGTCCGGGTCGAGCAGGCCCGACTCGGCATAGACCCGCACGGTCCAGAAACTGTCCGACTTCCAGCCGGGGATGGTGAACGCGCCCTCGGCGAGCGACTTGGAATCGTCGTAGAGCTGGGTCAGGTCGATGTCGGAGACGGTGCCCCGGCCCTCGCAGCGCGGACACATGCCGCCAGTGCGGGAGAAGGTCGCCTTCACCGTCCTCTTCGCACCGCGCTCCACGGTGATCGCACCGCTCGCCCGGACCGAGGGGACATTGAAGGCGTACGCGCTGGGCGCGCCGATGTGCGGCTGCCCGAGCCGGCTGAAGAGGATGCGCAGCATCGCGTTGGCATCGGTCGCGGTGCCGACCGTGGAGCGGGTGTCGGCCCCCATCCGCTGCTGGTCGACGATGATCGCGGTCGTCAGCCCCTCAAGGACATCGACCTCGGGCCGCGCCAGCGTCGGCATGAAGCCCTGCACGAACGCGCTGTAGGTCTCATTGATCAGCCGCTGCGACTCCGCGGCGATGGTGTTGAACACCAGCGAGCTCTTGCCCGACCCGGAGACACCGGTGAACACCGTCAGCCGGCGCTTCGGCAGCTCGATGCTGACGTCCTTGAGGTTGTTCACCCGCGCACCGTGCACGCGGATCAGATCGTGACGGTCGGCGACGTGCGGCGCGGGCGACTGCGGGTCCGGTCTCGGGGCCATGCTCATCGTGTCTCCCTCTGTTACGCGGGGCCGCCCACACGGTCCCCGTCGGGCGTCGCCCGGCGCGATCTGACCAGCCTCGCACAGGGCGCCTGATTCGCCCCCGCCCCGGCCAGCGGTACTCCGGGCCGCGACGGCCCCGGCCGGCGGCGTCGGCCAACGGCGGGGGAGTGCGCTGGAAGCAGCCCGGGGGCGCGGTCCACAGCGCCGCCCGCGCGGCTCATGGCCGAGACCCCGGACGGCTCAGCGCAGCTCCTGGATGCGGAGCAGATTGCCCGCGGGGTCACGTACCGCGCAGTCGCGTACGCCGTACGGCTGCTCGGTGGGCTCCTGGACGACCTCGGTGTCGCCGGCCTGCAGCCGCGCGAAGGTGCCGTCGAGATCGGCGGTCGCCAGGAGCACCCGGGCGTAGGTGCCCTTGGCCATCATCTCGGCGATGATGCGGCGCTCGTCGTCGGTGATGCCGGGGTCGGCGGCCGGCGGCTCCAGGACGAGGGAGGTGCCGGGCTGGCCGGGAGGCCCGACCGTGAGCCAGCGCATGCCCTGGTACCCGACGTCGTTGCGGACCTCGAAGCCGAGGAGGTCGCGGTAGAAGGCGAGGGAGGCGTCCGGGTCGGTGTGCGGGAGGAAGCTCGCGTGAATGCTGATGTCCATGGCCGACACGCTAGGCGCGGCCCGGGTTCCGCGCTTCTCGATTCCTGACCGGTCTGGTCACCTGCTTCGCCACACACGACGGCATCCCCGCCGTCGCCCGCGTCACCTCGCGCCGGTAGACGCTGGGCGGCACACCGACCAGCTCGGAGAAGCGACTGCTGAAGGTGCCCAGCGACGAGCAGCCGACCGCGAAGCAGACCTCGGTCACGCTGAGGTCCCCGCGCCGCAGCAACGCCATCGCGCGCTCGATACGCCGGGTCATCAGGTACCCGTACGGCGACTCACCGTAGGCCCGCCGGAACTGCCGGCTGAAGTGCCCGGCTGACATGCTCACGCTACGAGCAAGCGCCTCGACGTCCAGGGGCCGCGCGTACTCCCGGTCCATCCGGTCGCGGACACGGCGCAACAGGGCGAGGTCGCGCAGATACTGCGCCGCGGCGGCGTTGGTGGTCACGTACGAGAGCGTGCCATGACGCACCGGCGTTGCCCAGCGCCGCCGGCGTTCGGCGGCCGGTCCGCGTCCGCCGCCGCCTCTGACCTGCGGGAACGCCACATTCGGGAAGCGGTGCCCGGTGCGGGATTACCTCGCAGGTAATCGACACCCGAGATGCCGGCGGTGAGCATCAGGGAGCTTCCCGGCGACACCTTCCGACGACGCGGAGGGCGCGCCGGGTGCCCGACCCCGTTTCACTCAGGAAAGGGAAAGTGCCTTGACCAACATCGCCGATGTCGTGGACCGGTACACCGAGGTGTGGAACGAGGTGGATGCCGACCGCCGTCAGAAGGCCGTCGGCGAACTCTGGGCGAGCGACGGCTACTACGCCAACGCGACCGACGAGTACCGCGGCCACCGTCAGATCCACGAGGCCATCCACGAGGCGTACGAGGACTTCGTAGAGAAGGGATTCGCCTTCACGATCCACAACTACCAGGTGAACCACGACTCCGTGCGCCTCACCTGGCACATGGTGCCCGCCGGCGGCGGTGATGTCGCGGCCGTCGGCACGGAGTTCATCGTCCTCGGCCCGGACGGCCTCATCCGGAGCGACCACCAGTTCATGGACGTGGACCCGACCCGCCAAGAAGTCGAAGCAGCGCTGAAGTAACGCTCTGAACTGCACAGATGTGCCCGTGAGTAAGAAGGGGTGAGGTGAGCGACCGGACACGGAGCGACGACTTCGGAGGCCGGTGAGACCCTTGAATGACGAGCCTCCGACGCGCAGGGAAGCCGAGCGCGCCGGACCCGTCAGGCAGTGCCTCTCACGGACGAGGGTGCAGTCCCCATGGATACCTCCGACAGCGCAGGTGCCGCGGGCCGCGGCCCGGGGCCCTCCGACGAGTGGTGGCATGCGACCCCGCCGATGCTGGAGCGCATCCTCGCCCTGTCGCCGGCCGGCATGGCCGTGCTGGACCGGGACCTGCGCTTTGTCTGGGTCAACGAGGCCCTGGAGCGCCTCGGGGGCGTCCCCCGCGACCAGCGGTTGGGCAATCGCCTGCGGGACGTGCTGCCCCTCCTGGACTTCAGGCTGGATGTCGAGGGGATCGAGTCGCTCACCCGGGACGTGCTCGATACCGGCCGGCCCCTGGTCGACCACCTGCTGCGCGGCGGGACGAAGGCACACCCACACCGTCCGCACGCCTACTCGCTGTCCGTCTTCCGGCTTCACAGCGCCACGAACCGGGTGCTGGGCGTGTCCTTCATCGTCCTCGACGTCACCGACCGCTGGCGGGCCCGGGAGCGGCTCGCCCTGCTGAACGAGGTCGGAGCGCAGACCGGCAGCACCCTGGACGTCATGGACACTGCGCAGACCCTCGCCGATATCAGCGTGCCGCGACTGGCCGACTTCGTCGCCGTCGACCTCCTGGAGTCGGTGATACGTGGCGACACCCCGCGTTCCGGGGCTCACCTCCATCCGCCGCAGATGCGCCGTGCGGGCCAGCAGTCGATCCACGAAGGCGTTCCCGAGTCGGTCGCGGCGACCGGGCAGGCCGTCGACTTCCACCCTCACTCACCCGAAATGCAGTGCATGCTCGACGGGCAGTCCCGCCTGGAGGCCATGCCGGGTGCCTCCACCATCAGCTGGTTCGAAACAGACCCGGCCCGAGCCGCGAAAATCCAGGAATTCGGCTTCTGCTCCCTGATCCTCGTCCCGATCCTCGCCCTCGGCGACGTCCTGGGCGTCGTCCGATTCATCCGCTGGCAGCTGCGTGACCCCTTCGAGCAGGACGACCTGCTCCTCGCCGAAGAAGTAGTGGCCCGCGCGGCGGTGAGCATCGACAACGCCCGCCGCTACACCCGGCAGCACAGCACCGCGCTGGCCCTGCAGCGCAGCCTGCTCCCCCGCAGTCTCACCGGCGGCAGCACCCTCGACATCGCCTGGCGCTACCTGCCCGCCCATGCCTCCGACGGCGCGGGCGGCGACTGGTGCGACGTGATACCCCTGTCCGGCGCCCGGGTGGCCATGGTCGTCGGAGACGTCGTGGGCCACGGGATCGACGCCGCAGCCACCATGGGACGGCTGCGCACCACCGTCCGCACCCTGGCGGACATGGACCTCCCCCCGGACGAGTTGCTGGCCCACCTCGACGACCTGGTACTGCGCCTGATCGACGAGGAACAGACCGCCGACCCGTCCCTGAGCCCCGCCGCGCTCGGCGCCACCTGCCTGTACGCCGTCTACGACCCGGCCACCCGCAAGTGCACCATGTCCCGCGCCGGCCACCCCCCTGCCGCAGTCATCACCCCGGACGGCTCGGTGACCTTCCCCGACCTGCCCGCCGGGCCTCCGCTCGGCCTGGGCGCCCTGCCCTTCGAATCCGCCGAACTCGACATCGCCGACAGCAGCATCCTCGCCCTGTACACCGACGGCCTGATAGAGACCCGCGACCAGGACATGGACCGGGGCCTCACCCGGCTGCGCACCGCACTGGCCTCCCCCGGGGCGCGGCTCGACGAACTCTGCGGAACCGTCCTGAACGACGTGCTCACCGGCAGCCCCGACGACGACGTCGCCCTGCTCCTCGCCCGCACCCACGCCCTCGGCGAGGACCAGGTGGCCACCTGGGAGCTGACGTCCGACCCGACAGTCGTCGCAGACGCCCGCACACTGACCGCGGACCGCCTCACCACCTGGGGACTGGACAGCCTGATCTTCCCCTTCGAGCTGATCGTCAGCGAACTCGTCACCAACGCCGTCCGCTACGGCAACGGACACATCCGGCTGCGCCTGATCCGCCAGGACGCGCTCATCTGCGAAGTCTCCGACGTCAGCAGCAGCTCACCCCGCATGCGCCACGCCCGCACCACCGACGAGGGCGGCCGCGGCCTCTTCCTCGTAGCGCAGCTGGCCAGCCGCTGGGGCACCCGATACACGACCGACGGCAAAATCGTCTGGGCAGAGGAACACCTCCCGGCGAACGATGCTCACTATCAGGCGGCTTGACCGCCCGCCGAAAGGGAGCCCCGGGCCATCTCCTGCGGACGTACAACGCGCCGACCGTTGCCCCGTTCTCGTGCTCGTCCCGATATTCGGCCTGGCCGCCGCCTGGATTCTCCAGGGCGAGCGCATGACCGCAGTGACCTTACCGAACCGACGGGACGTCAGCAGTCCGGGAAGGCCGGGCCGGCCGGTGCACACCGGCCGGCCCGGACGCCGTCGTCAGGCAAGGTCATGCGAGGCCGGACAACAACGGACAGCCTCAGACGAGGTCGAACCGGTCCAGGTTCATCACCTTGTCCCACGCCGCCACGAAGTCGCGCACGAACTTCTCCTTCGCGTCATCGCCGGCGTAGACCTCGGCGAGGGCACGCAGCTCGGAGTTCGAGCCGAAGACGAGGTCGGCACGGGTGCCGGTCCACTTGACCTCGCCGGTGGCGGTGTCCCGGCCCTCGAAGGTGTCCGCGCCCTCGGACGTCGCCTTCCACGTCGTGCCCAGGTCGAGCAGGTTGACGAAGAAGTCGTTGGTCAGCGTCCCCGGGGTCGTGGTGAGGACCCCGCGCGACGACTGCTGGTGGTTGGCGTCCAGCACCCGCAGGCCGCCGACGAGGACGGTCATCTCGGGGGCGCTGAGGGTGAGGAGGTTGGCCTTGTCGAGCAGGAGGTGCTCGGCGGGCAGGCGGTTGCCCTTGCTGACGTAGTTGCGGAAGCCGTCGGCGGCGGGCTCAAGAGCCGCGAACGACTCCACGTCGGTGTCCTCCTGGGCCGCGTCGGCCCGACCCGGGGTGAAGGGCACCTCGATGTCGACACCGGCGTTCTTGGCGGCCTGCTCGACGGCCGCGCCGCCCGCGAGCACGATCAGGTCGGCGAGGGAGATCTGCTTGTCGCCGGTCTGCGAGGCGTTGAAGGACTGCTGGACGCCTTCCAGGGCACGCAGGACCGTCGCCAGCTGGTCGGGGTTGTTGACCTCCCAGCCGTTCTGCGGCTGGAGGCGGATGCGCGCCCCGTTGGCGCCGCCGCGCTTGTCACTGCCGCGGAACGTCGAGGCCGAAGCCCATGCCGTGGAGACCAGCTGGGACACCGGCACGTCCAGGCCGAGGATCTGGCTCTTGAGGGAGGCGATGTCCTCGGCATTGACGAGCTGATGCGTCACCGCGGGCACCGGGTCCTGCCACAGCAGCTTCTCGGCGGGGACCTCCGGGCCGAGGTAGCGCACGGTCGGGCCCATGTCGCGGTGGGTCAGCTTGTACCAGGCGCGGGCGAAGGCGTCCGCGAAGGCCTCGGGATCGTCCCGGAAGCGACGCGAGATCTGCTCGTAGGCCGGGTCGATGCGCAGCGCGAGGTCGGTGGTCAGCATCGTGGGAGCGTGGCTCTTCGACGCGTCGTGGGCGTCGGGGACGGTGCTCGCTCCCGCGCCGTCCTTCGGCCGCCACTGGTGCGCCCCGGCGGGGCTCTTGAACAGCTCCCACTCATAACCGAAGAGGATCTCGAAGAAGCTGTTGTCCCAGGTCGTGGGGGTGTTCGTCCAGATGCCCTCAAGACCGCTGGTGATGGTGTCGCCGCCCTTGCCGGTGCCGTAGGCGTTCTTCCAGCCCAGGCCCTGCTCCTCGAACGTGGCGGCCTCCGGGTCGGGACCGACGTTGTCCGCCGGGCCCGCTCCGTGGGTCTTGCCGAAGGTGTGGCCGCCGGCGACGAGCGCGACCGTCTCCTCGTCGTTCATCGCCATCCGGCGGAACGTCTCACGGATGTCACGGGCCGCGGCGAGCGGGTCAGGGGTGCCGTTCGGGCCCTCCGGGTTGACGTAGATCAGACCCATCTGCACCGCGCCGAGCGGGTTCTCCAGCTCCCGGTCGCCGGTGTAGCGCTGGTCGTCGAGCCAGGTGGTCTCGGGGCCCCAGTAGACGTCCTCCTCCGGCTCCCAGACGTCCTCACGGCCGCCACCGAAACCGAAGGTCTTGAAGCCCATCGTCTCCAGCGCGACATTGCCGGCCAGGACCATCAGGTCGGCCCAGGACAGGCTCTGGCCGTACTTCTTCTTGACCGGCCACAGAAGCCGGCGGGCCTTGTCGAGGTTGGCGTTGTCCGGCCAGCTGTTCAGCGGGGCGAAGCGCTGCTGACCGGCCCCGGCACCGCCGCGGCCGTCGCTGATCCGGTAGGTGCCGGCGCTGTGCCACGCCATCCGGATGATGAACGGGCCGTAGTGACCGAAGTCCGCCGGCCACCAGTCCTGCGAGGTGGTCAGCACCTCGCCGATGTCCCGTTTCACGGTCGGAAGGTCAAGGCCCTTGAACGCCTCGGCATAGTCGAACTCCTCGCCCAGCGGATTCGCCACGGCGGGGTTCTTGGCAAGGATCTTGAGATTGAGCCGCTCCGGCCACCACTGGCGGTTACCGCCGCCCTGGGTCGGGTGCGCGGCACGCCCGTGAGCGACCGGGCAGCCACCTGCGGTTTCGGGCTGGGGGTCAGTGACGACTGCTTCGTGGTTCTCAGACATGGGAATCCTTCCGAACTGGGCGGATCACTGTTCTCAGAAACTGCGGGCGGTCAACAGCCGGGGCCCAGGCCCCGGAAGATGTCCTCGGCCTCGTCGAGCAGGAAGCCGTGGTGGTGGTATGAGTCAGACGGGGCTCCACGCCGGCCACGCGGCCGGCGTCGGAGACGACGCGGCACGACCGGCACATGGTGTGGTGGTGGCTGTCATGGACGCGTCCCGGTCTCCCGGACCGGGCGGCCGCAGGGCCGGCCGGCCAGGTATCAGGACGGTCCCCGCCGAGGTGAGCGCCCGGAGGCTCCCACGCAGGGCATGAGCGGTTCGGTAAGGGGCAGTGCGCTCGGAACGCAGGTCATACACGGCACAGGCAGATCGAAGGGAGCGAGAGGGACTGCGGCCGCGCCCGCGGCGAACACCCTCCGCCATCGACCGGACGCCCTGTGGCATCAAAGCGGCAGCTGTCAAGGCACGGCGCTGCGCCGGGAGCAGGTTCGCCTGCTCGCCTGTCCGATGATCCGCGACCAGGGCACCGGATGCGGTGGTGAGCGGACCCGTCTCCTGAACCGTCACGGCGTCGTCCCTGCTGTCGTTCTGTCCCTTGGCTGCCGCCAGAACCGATCCTACGATGGACGAAATCCAAGTCAATACAACAGCCAGACCCGTACGGATTCATTCGACGGACGATGCACGGTGAGGTGGTGGGCATGAGTGACCTGCTGGCCCGGCTCCGCGGACGTGGCTGGCGGATGACCGCCCAGCGCCGGGTGGTCGCCGAGGTACTCGACGGCGAACACATCCACCTCACCGCGGACGAGGTCCTCGCCCGCGCCGCCGCACGACTACCGGAAATCTCCCGCGCGACCGTCTACAACACCCTCGGCGAACTGGTCGCGCTCGGCGAGGTGACCGAGGTGGCCACCGACAGCCGCGCCAAACGCTACGACCCCAACGCCCACCGCCCCCACCAGCACCTCCTCTGCTCACACTGCGGCACCATCCGCGACGTCCACCCCGACGGCGACCCCCTGGCCGACCTGCCCGACTCCGAGCGCTTCGGCTTCACCGTCTCGGAGGCAGAGGTGACGTATCGGGGGCTGTGCCCTGATTGCGCTGGTGCTTGAGCCGGTCCGCGGGGGCCGGACCGTCTCGTGCCCGCGTTCGCCGAGCCGCCGTATGAATTCCCGGCGAGGAGCATCGACGCAGACCACCAGGCCGCATCAGTCGGCGAGTTCAGGGTGGGGGAGTGGTACCGGGGCCGGTGTCGGTGTCGGTGTCGAGCTTGGCGAGGGTGAGTGTGCCCCAGGTGATGAGGGCTGCTCCGATGAGTTCTGGGATGAGCCAGGTTCCGGTGCGGATGTGTTCTCCGTAGACAAGGATGCCGAATGCCACGCTGACCAGCCCTTCGCCAAGGGTGAGGGCGGGTTGGGAGGCGATGAGGGGGCCGGATTCCATGGCGTTGGCCAGCAGGAAGAGGGCGTAGGCGCCGGTTGCGAGGAAGGCGTAGGTCTGCCAGCTGGTGAGGAAGGCGACCGCGCCGTGCTGGTCGAAGGTGTGGGTCGCGGATTTCATGAGGGTGGCGGTCAGGGCGTAGCCGATGGCGGACGCGGAGCTGAACAGGGCGGCTCGTGCCTTTCCCCGTGGTTGGCGGAGGGCGGCCAGCACGCACAGGGAGGTGACCACTGCGGTGGCCAGCAGGGTCAGGACCCATGTGCCGGCGGGGACTTCGAGGTTGCTGCCTGTTGGCGCGGCTGCGACGAGGGTGAGCGCGAGTCCGCCGGCGACGGTGACCGAGGCGGTCCAGCCGGCTGGGGGCAGCCGCCGCCGGGAGAGCATGCAGGCGATCAGGAGGGTGAGGGGCAGTTCGGTGACCAGGATGGGCTGGACCAGGGACAGCGGTCCGTAGGTGAGGGCGAGGGCCTGGCATGCGGCGGCCACGACGATGACCGCGATCCCGCCGAGCCAGGCGGGGTGGTGCAGGAGGTGCCGGATCAACCGGGTGCTGAAGGCGTCGCCCGGGGGGACGCTGCGTGCTCCGGTGCGCTGGAGCACTGTTCCGGTGGCGTTGCCGAGGGCTGCCAGGAGTGCGAAGAGTGCGGAGAGCACGGTTGCCACGGGCGCCTCCGGTCGGCGCGTCGGATACCGACCGCCACGGTGGCAGAGGAGCCGGGCGCGCCGCGAGCGCACCACCGCGCGGGGGAGAGTGTCACACGAACAGCGGGATCATTCCCTTGTCCGGGGCCTCGTCTGCCGTACCTTCAGAAGCAGCCTCCCGGGGAGCCGTTCGGCGTGACGATGCCCCGGAGAGGGCGCCGTACCTTGCCCTTCCCGCAGCCGCCGCTCCAGGTGCCGTTCACCGTGACGGGAGCCGCCTGGGCTTGCCGTCGCCGCGAGGGATGTCAGTTCCGTGGCGAGCAGCGCGAACCACACGCCCACCAGCAGCAGGTGTGCCCGCTGCGGGATGCCGTGCCAGCCCGGGTGGCCGAACAGGGGGCCGACGGTACTGACCGCGGTCGTCATCGCGGCGGCCAGCACACGTACGCCCCAGCGGCGGATCAGCGGGAGGCGGGGGTGGCCGACCACGCTCGCCACGGAAAAGAAGACCATGGAGGCGAAGAGGAAGAGGTGGGCCAGTGCGCTGGTGGCGGTGTGCCAGGGATGTACGGCATCACAGCCCCACTCCACGGAGGGCGCGCAGCGCATGGGCAGCAAGACGTCGCCCCAGGACGACATGCCCAGGGCCAGGACCGAGGCCCAGCCGGCGCGGGCCCAGCGTCCCCCGGGGCAGCGGCGGCCTGCGAGGAGTGCTGCCACCATCACGAGCGCCGCGCAGAGGGCTTCGATGCTGCCGAACAGCACGCGGAAGGGCTGGTCGGCCGCGTAGAGCTCGCTGACGTAGGAGTGCCTGGAGTCCAGCCCGGTGGGCAGGACGAGCTCAAGGACCCAGCTGTTGTACAGCACCGCTGCTGCCGCCAGCATGAGCGCGGCCCGGCCTTCCCGTGACGCGCTGCGCTGCCCGCGGCGTACGCGGGCGGGGCTGGTGACGTGGGGCACGGAGTGTCCTGTTCGTGTGGCGTCGCGAGTGACGCACCCACCATTCACCATTTACCGCCCAGCATGGGGCATTCCGGCCGGTACGCCGGGCGTGGCCCGACCGGCCCGACCGGGCTTGAGACGCCCGATGGGCGTGGCTGCGCGCCTCCGTCAGCCCTGTCCCTGCCACTCCACTCACCACAGGGAGACAGGGCCGCCGCGCACCCTTCCGCTCACACGGCCGCCCTTCCCCCTTGTGGTCGGCCTTTCAGCGTTCGTGCAGTGTCCCCGCCTCGCGGCGTCTCGGTGCCCTCGGGACGCCGGCCCGTTGCCGGGCCGTCAGGACGGCGTCGTCGGTCGTCAGTCGGAGGTCTTCTTCCACTTGTCGCCCAGTCGCTCCCAGCGTGCGATGTCGGGTGGGGAGAGGATGGCGCCGCCGTATCGGGTCTCGTGGAGGTGCTGGGCCGCCCGGAGTTTGTCGGCTACGGCGTTCCAGTCGACGGTGGAGCGGGTGGCCAGGCTGAGTGCGCCGTTGAGTTCGTCCGAGCGTGGTGTCATGGCGCCGGACGGGGTGTGGTTGAAGTCGGTGCCGGAGCCCGGGTCGCCGCGGCGCATCTCGCTGAGCGGGCCCATCTCCAGGTTCGCGGGCATGTTGTGGAATGCCTTCTTGTCCCCGGCCGTGGAACGCAGATACTCCTTGACCTCCTTGAGGAAGTCGAACAGCGGTTGTGCCGCGGCCCGGTCCTGTTCGGCTGCCTTGAGGATGTCGTTGAGCGTGTTGCGGGAGATCTTGTGGTGGAGGGTGGTGTTGTCGCCCCAGTGCGGATGGTCTTGGCGCATCTGCTTGTGTGCCGCCGTCACCGCGCTCGCCGCCCAGTCGCTGCTGCCACCGCCCGTGCCCGCGAAGCCCGCCTCGTGCTTGGTGTTGCCCATCGCCTCGGCAAAGTCGACCTCCATCTGCGGGTCGTTCTTAATCTCGGCCAGCGTGTAGAGGTCGCCGTCGGGGGTGACCCCGATCTGCTCCAGTATGAGCTCTTGCTCGTTCGGCCGCTTCGCCTTGAACTCCTCATTGATTCCGGAGAAGTACTCGACGATCTGCTCGAACTCGCTCTTGGCCGGGGCCTGGGAGGGGGCGGCCGTGTCGGCGTCCTGCGCGGCCTTCTTGCCCTTCTTCTGTTTGGGCATGCGCTGCACCGAGGCCGCGGCCGCCGGCCGGGCCGAGCGCTGCGCCGTCTCCGCCCCACTCGCTCCGCCGGCCGCGTTCGCTGTGCTCGCCGTGTCATGCGTCGCGGCCCGGTGGTGGGTGGGTGCCCCGCCCCGCATCACCTCGTCCGCCGTGCGCTCGGCCGACTTCTCGAAGCGGTCGGCAGGATTGCTGACACGCAGCCCGCCACCGGTCTCGGTGCCGGCCACCTGCCCACCACGCTGCTGCCTGACGTGCTCCAGCTCGTGGGCGAGGGTCTTCTTGGCGATGCCCGCGCGGAAGACGATGTGGTTGGTCGCTGTGGTGTACGCCTCGGCCCCGACCGCGTCGGCCGAGCGGCGGGCGGCGGCGCCGGTGTGGACCGTGACGTCGGAGAAGTCCTCGCCCCCGAAACGGGTTTCCATCTCCCGCTGCAGAGAGGGCGCCAGCCGACTCCCCGCGGACCGCACCACCGATCCCACCTCGTCGGCGGCGCTCCGCTGCACCGCGCACTCCTGCCCCGCATGCTCGGCGTGCCCTGCATGTTCGGCGTGTTCGTCCGCAGCTCCGGCAGTGGCCCGCTGCTCCTCGACGAGGCGAGCTGCTGCCGCGTTCCCGGCGCTTCGCTGCACGGCCGCGAGTGCCTCAGGAGACAGCGCCCCGCCCCGGGGGCCCGCCGGGGACGCCGTCTGCCGCTGTGCGTCGGGCGTACGGCGCCGGCCGGGGGGCTTCTCGGGTGTTTTCCTGGCGCGCACAAGGACCTCCTTCAGGGTTTCTGCATGCCTATCCCCGCGCCGGGTCGGCCGGAAGGTCCGTATGGGCAACCCCGGGGGCACGACCTGGTGTCCCGGCGCCCACGCCCCATGCCCCGCTTCGGCGGCGGGCGCCCGCACAACCGGCCGACGCAGCTCAGCTCGCCCCGCGACGCGTCTGCTCGGGGCGGGCAGGCGCGATGATGGTGGGAGCCGATCCGAGGGGTAGGAGGCTGTCCGCTCCCAGGACTTGGCAGCGCGCCGGTCCATGCCGGGACCACAGTGCGGCCGTCCACGCACAGAGCAGTGCGTCGATGAGGTCTTCCCGGTGCTTGTAGTCGGCGGCAGGCTGAGGTGAGGGCTCGTCGAGCAGCCGACGGGACACCGTGTGGGAGGAGAGCAGGAGGGGCGGGTCGGCGGTGGCCAGGCCCGCCATACGTGCGATCAGCGTGTCGCACTCCTCCGCCCGGACCGCTCGCCACTGCGCCGACGGCACTCGCGCGGGCCGGCGCTTGTAGGCGGGGCGTTCCTGGTCGTAGCCCAATTCAAACGCGCCGACCAAGGTCGTATACGGATAGCACTCGGAGACCACCTTCCCACCCGTTGGCGGTCCGCTCCTGCCGTCGTCGTAGGTCCAGCCGGACTCCTGCAGCAACGCCCTCAACAGCACTCCGGCCCGACGGGGAGAGCTCAGGTTGGTGCTGTTCGCGCTCACCTTCCACCGGCCGTACCGCTGACCGACTTCCCGCTCGCAGGGCCGCTGGCCAGCTGGATTGTCAACGACCAGCGGCGCGTCGACGAACGCCAGAGCCGACCTGCCGGCGGTCGCCTCGGCAAGCCACCCCATCGTCTCTTCGAGCCCCACGGTCCAGCCGCAGTCAACCACCACGCCGCGACCGTCGATGGCGGCCACACCGGTCTCGTTGGGCTTGCTACGGGCTCCACCCTGCGCCCAGGCGAGGTCGATGCCGATGAACCGCTCAATCCCCATGCGTCGGTAGTACCAGAGAACGGCCACTGACGTGGCCAGGTCCCCTTCTTCGCGCCGCGCCGAGCATGCGCCCGGAGGCCCGAAGGCCCGTAGCCACGGGTTCGCGGGCAGGAGCGGCGCGAAGTCCTCAGCTCGTCCGGCAGCCGTGCCATGGTGCGCACTCGAAGGACAACGCGGAGCCCCCATTCGCCAACTGCCTCGATCGAGGCCTACTTGGCATCGCAGGCCGTGGCCTCGGCACCAGTCCGTTCCGTAGACCTCGTGCCAGTACCCTCGCTCTTCCTGCCCGCCTCGATGGGGGCGTGGCGCCGCCGTTGCAGCTCATCGCGTTCCACGTCCGGGATCGTCATCGACTCGGCAAGCACAGCGGCGAGCGTGTCCACTTGAGTGGTGCCGATGTCAGGGTGGAAGAGCCACCGGATGTTCTCGTCGCGCGTGATGAGGTCGATCGCCAAGCGCTCGCCTCCGCCCTGCGTGGTGGCTGCCCGGACGTATCGCACCCGGTCAATCGGAATGTCCTGACGGATCTCGCCTTGTTCGAGGAACGAGTTCGTCCTGGCCGTGATGATGCGGCGGTCCGTGACGGCGACCAGTGTCTTTGCCGCTGCCTTGTCCCTCGCTGCCGCCAACTTCTCCTTCGCTCCGCTGAAGATCGCAGAAAGGGGACCGAGCGCATCGAGCTGATCGGTGAGGCCCAGGACACGTAGGACTTCACCATCCTTGAGGAACCATCGCAGGACCCGAAGGTACGGATCGACATCCAGTGATGTGGGTGCGCAGACGACGTCCGGAGCCTCGAGCGGAGGGGCCGGCGGATGGAGAGCATCGGCGAGAGGCTCGATTGCCTCCAGGAGCCGGGCAGAGGTTTGGCGGGCCGCAACCGAGTCCCTTCGCTTCCCCGGGAGTGACCGTGTGTCGCGTCCGGGGAGTTCGGCGATGATGCGCAGTTCCCGTGTCAGAGAGTCGACGAGGCTCCTCGTCTCGGCGAGAGCGGAGTCGAGCTCCTTGCCGGTGTCGCGCGCAATGGCGTCGACGAGCCGGGCCTCGTCGGCGTCTTCGGGGCCGGCGGCTCTCGCCCGCGCGGCGTGGAGGGCCTGATATCCGGCCCATGCCTTGATGGAGGACAGCAGGGCGTTCACATCGAAGACGATTGCCTCGGCGTTCGTCTCGAGATACTCACGGCGCCCATGTGTGTCGCCCCGAGGGATCTGCTGGATGTGCCTGTCGACGTTCAGCCGGTACAGGTCGAGCTGCTTACGCAGTTCCGTCTTCTTACCCGCGATGGTGTCCCACAGCGACGTCGGCACCGATCCGATCTCCCGTGCCTGGTCAACGACCTGATCGACGGTGGCCACGAGCGCCGTCAGCTCCGCCCACTGCCCGTGCCGGATCGTCGTGAGTACCTGGCTTGTCAGCGCGATATTGGTTCTGACCAGACCTGTGACCTCACTCAGCTGCATCTGCAGGGCGACCATGGCCAGCGCCGGCCCGATCGCAGCCGCGGTCTGCGCCGCGCTCACCGCAGTCACGGGGATGAAGCGGCCCTGAGCAACGAGGCGGCCGCTGGAGGAGAACACTGCTCCGAGATTCGCGCCATCCTTGACCGCGAACGTCCCACCGGCCTTCAGCAGGGCCTGTGTCGCGTCACTGATCCTGTAGAGCCCCTGCACACTGGCGAACGCGTTTCCGAGGTTGCCGGCCACGGTCGCCGTGTTTCCGACCGAGGCGAGGACTGTGGAGAGCTCCTTGCGGTCGGCGGCCGATACGAGCCCCAAGTCGGCCAAATCGAGCTTGAGTTCCGCCGGGACCGCACCGAAGACGACCGCAATCCCCGGGAGTACCTCCGCCAGGACCATCGATACCGTCGCTGAGTCGACGTCCGAGTGGGGCGTCGGATCGTTCACCACAGGTGAGTCGGCGGTGTCACGCCGGCCGTCTTCCTCAGGCTCGGCAGTCTCCATCGAGTCCGAAGAGTCCTGCATGCGATCTCCATTTCGCAGGGGCGCGCAACGGCCTGACGTCGTCGGCGTTCACTGCCGAATTCTATGGCTCGAAGCGTTGCGGAGGGGCCCGAATCCGCTGGACTGATCCCGGACCGGCCGCTCTTCATGGGCGGCTACCACTCGGTGATCGTCTCGGCTGTTCGTCCGTGATGTCGCCATTGTTGTCCGCTCTTGCTCTCGCTCCCTTCCCGCTCCCGGACCCGTGCCCCGGCCGTACTTGAGCCAGCCGTCTCTCCGACCTGCGAGTCCCGGTTCCTACGTCTGTCCCCGAAACCCATACATGCCTGCGCCGCGGTGAAGAACCGCGGCGCAGGCATGCTGTGTATCGGCTGGATCGATCCAGCCGTCGACGAGCCCTCGGTGACAGATGGAGTCCGGGAGACTCCGGCGCGGACACAGCCCCTGCGCCCTCCCCGACCCGGAGAGGGGCCGGCCCCCAGAGGTCAGCAGCACCGCACTGCCGCCCTTCTCAGCGGAATGAACGGCCGACAGTCGAGGTGCGCCACAAACCCCCGTCATCCCGGCGCACTTGCCCCCGCATCGGCCGGGGTGCTCCGCCACAGCCGGCGTGTGCTCCCCCTCAATGGAGCCTACGGCGTGCCCACGGCCCCGCTCGTCCACGCGGCGCGCAGTGCCTTCTTGTCCACCTTGCCGACCTTCGTCGTCGGCAGCTGGTCCAGCAGCACCGTCTTCCAGGGGGTGTACAACTCTCCCAACTCGGCGGTCACCGCCGCGCTGACCGCCTCCGGGTCGACGTCGGCGCCGCCCTCGGCCGTGGCCAGGAAGATCTGGACGGCCTCCCCGTACTCCTCGTCCGGCACACCCAGTGCCGCCGCGTTGCGTACACCGGGCAGTGTGAGCAGGAAGTCCTCCAGGACCCGGGAGTAGACGTTGTCGCTGGTGCTGCCGGTGACGATGATGTCCTTGGCCCGGTCGACGAGATAGAGGTACCCCTCGGCGTCGAGATAGCCCATGTCGCCGGTGCGCAGCCAGCCGTCCTGCAGCGCCGCCGCGGTGCGCTCCGGGTCCTCGTAATAGCCGAGCATCACCGTCTCGCCGTGGACACACACCTCGCCGACCTGCCTGACGGGCAGTGCCTCCGTGCTGTCTTCAGCACGGATCTCGATCTTGACGTCGGATATCGCGCGACCGCAGCTGCGCCAGAGCTCGGGGCGCCCGGCTCCCTCCGCGGCGAGATCCTCCGCACCGAACGCGGTGATCCCGAGCGCCTCCGACTGCCCGTAGCCTTGGCTGAGCACGGGCCCGAACACCTCGACCGCCTGCTGCAGCCGACTGGGCGACGTGGCCGCGCCGCCGACGACGACCCGCCGGAGCGCGGGCAGGGCGCCCGGCTCGCACTCCGGGTGGTCGAGAACCGCGTACAGCATGGGCGGTACGAACATGGTGGCGGTGATCCGCTCCTCGCGCAGCACCGTCAGCGCCGCGCCCGCCTCGAACTCGGGCAGCACGACGAGGGTGGACCCTGTCACCAGAGCCTGGAGCGAGGTGAGGTGGCCGCTGCCGTGCGTGAGCAGCGTGGCGGCGAGGACCCTGTCCGTGCCCTGGTCCATGGCCGGGAAGAACGCCGGGCCGGAGTTCTCCGGGTCGTCGTCCACCAGGTCCACCAGCATGTCGTAGAGCCGGTGGCTGTGCGCGGCGAGCTTGGGGCGGCCCAGGGTTCCGCCGGTGTAGAGGACGGTGACGGCTTCGTCCGCACCCGGGGCGGGCACGCCGTCGGGGCGCACGTCCGGGCACTCGTCCGCCACGGCCAGCAGGTCTGTGCACTGCTGCTCACAGGGCCCGAGGCTGAGCAGTACGGGGGAGTGGACGCTGCGCCCGGCCGCGTCGGCGGCCCGTTGTGCGAAGAGCGGGTCGGTGACCACGGCGCGCGCCCGGGACTGCTCGACCAGCGCGGCGAGCTCGCCGGGCCCCGGCTCGGGCGGCAGGAACACGACGCGGCAGCCGATGAGATGGACAGCGAGCTGCACCAGGACGGAGTCCACGCGGTTGGCCAGGAACAGCCCCACTCCGTCGCCGGGCGCGAGCCCCTGCTCGCGCAGCGCATGCCCCAACCTGAACAGCCGCCGCCGAGCCTCCCCCCTGGTCAGCCGCTGCGCTCCCTGGACGAGCGCCTCGGCGTCCTCGTCCTTGTTCCAGTGCTCCAGAATGCGGTCCAAATACGTCCGCAGCTCAGATGTTTCCTGTGCGTTAACAATCACCAACACATCCAAACATGCTGCTCAGAAGCCATGTCCTGACGGGGGGCACCTTCGGCCACCAGCTGGCGGAGTATCATGCCCATGCCCACGCCGTGATGAAAGTGCACTATGCGCAGGTCAGTTGAGCGCATGAGGGAGTGCTCGTAACGCCCGCCATCATGGCGGGAAAACGCTCCTCGTGGTGTGGACCCAACAGACCCTGCAATGAGACCGACGGGCCGACTTGGTAGGGCGGTTGGCGGCCGTCTGCAAGCAGCGCAACGCCGTCGAGTGGTGCATCAACCGTCTCAAGCAGTGGCGCGGCCTGGCCATGCGAACGGACAAACTCGCCATCGCCTACGAGGGCGCACTCCACCTCGCAGCCATCTTGATCTGGACGCGCCTACCCAAGGCTGAGGACGCCCGCTCGCCAGGAAAAGTCTTAGCTCAGGGCTCGGACGAGGCGTCGACTGCCCTCACCCGGCAGACCGAGCACCTTCCTGACCTCTTCACGACGAACAGATGCCGATGGACCGTCACTTGGAGCTGCGGCATGGCCACCACCCTCGCACCCTGGCCCGATCGACGTTAAGCCAACGAGACCCGCCCTAGTCGGCGCGGAGGGTCAGGTCGAGGAGGCCGGGGAAGCGGGCGTCGAACTCTTCGCGGCGCAGGCGGTTGAGTCGTTTGGTGCCCTGGTCGCGCTGTTCGACGAGGCCGGCGTCGCGCAGGACGGAGAAGTGGTGGCTCTTGGCGGCTCTGCCGACGGATACGTCGAAGTTGCTGCAGCTGAGCGTCCAGTCGGGGTGGTCCGCCAGAGTGCGGATCAGATGCATGCGCACCGGGTCCGCGAGCGCGGACAGGGCGGTGAGCACGGGGACGTCGTCGGGGTGGGTGTGCACGGGGGCCGGTCGGTGTCCTGGGGCCCCAGCCTGCTCCGGCATCCCTCAGCCCCTATCGCTTCGCGGCTCGCACTTGCTTGCTGAATGTTCGATCCTCATCATACATTGCTCATGTTCGATTCCAGTTGAACATTCCCCGGCGGGGCGGCAGTTGATGCCGTCGGCCGCCTACAAGAACCACGGCCCGGGCTGCGCCATGCCCGGGCCCCGAACCGCGGACGGAGAAATGCAGCAAAGAAGTGCGCCCCGAGGATTCTCCGCCGTCGCGGGCAAGGTGCCCGCGCCCTGTCTCGTACTGGCCGGAGTGAGCGGGATTCAGTTCGGAGCAGCCCTCGCCCCCAGCGCCTATCCCCAGGCAGGGGCTGCGGGCGTGGTGTTCCTGCGCCTCCTCATCGCCGGCCTGATCCTCTGCGTGCTGTGGCGCCCGAGGCGCCAGGCGCTCAAGTCGACCGAGGGAGCCTGGAAGACCGTACTCGCCGCCGGAACGCTCCTCGCCGGACACCACATCGCCTTCTTCGAAGCCGTCAGCCACATCCCGCTCGGGATCGTCGCCACGATCGAATTCCTCGGCCCCTTCGCTCTCGCCCTCGCAGGCTCCCACCGCGCGCTCGACCTGCTCCCCGCGTGCCTGGCCGCAGGAGGCGTACTCCTACTCAGCGGCGGAGGCACTACCTCTCTGCCCGCGATCGGCCTCGCCCTGGCCGTAGTGGCGGCCTGCTGCTGGGCCGGATACATACTGGTCTCCGCCCGCATGGCCACCCGCCTCACCGGCGGCCAGGGCCTGGCCGTGGCCATCACCTGGGCGGCGCTGCTCAGTGCCCCCTACGGCATCGTGCACGCCGGCTCCGGCCTGCTGGACCCGCACGTCCTGTGGGTGGCGGCCGTCGTGGCGGTGGTATCCAGCGTGCTGCCGTACTCGCTCAACCTGGAAGCACTGCGCCGGATTCCGCCGCGCGTCTTCGGCGTACTGACGAGCCTGGAACCGGCCGCAGGCGCCCTGTTCGGCCTGCTCGTCCTCGGCCAGCGCCTCGACCGGCCCCAGTGGCTCGGGATCGCCGCAGTCGCCTGCGCCTCCGTCGCCGCCACCCTCCTGGGTGCCGGAAAGCGCAGGAATTCACGCATCCGGGCAACGAGCGGCTCTCGCTCCGAGGAGGGATCTGCGCGGACCGGGGCCGTCGTGCCGAGGGCGCCCGGTGAGGCGACAGTCCATTCCCCTGACCGGTCATCCGGCACCGTCGAAGAGGTACCTGTCTCCAGTCCGCGGCACGACCCACACAAGAGGTCCTAGTCGCCGGTCGTGCCGTCGAGCATCTCGCGCAGGATGTCCAGGTGGCCGTTGTGGCGGGCGGTCTCCTCGGTGAGGTGGAGGAGAATCCAGCGCAGGTCGACGTGGAGGCCGTTGCGGACGGCTCGCTGGGCCTGGTTGCCCAGGCCGTTCCCGGCAACCAGTTCGCGGTAGCCGGCGCTCTGTTCGGCGTATTCGTCGAGCAACTGTGTGAGTGGGAAGTCGACGGCGATACGCATCTCGCGGTCGGGGTCCTCCTCGGTCCAGGGTCCCCGGTCTTCCTCGCCGAGGAAGACCACCTGGAACCAGTAGTACTCGACCCAGCGGAGGTGGTTGATCACTCCGCTCATGGTCATCAACGGTGAGCCCGGCAAGAGCGCCTTGCGCGCGTTCTCCGCAGAGACGCCCTCGCACTTGGCCCGGGCGGCGTCACGTGTGTAGTCGAGAAACGTGGTGAGCTGGCTGCGCTCGTCCCACGCGTTCGGTGTGTCGTCGATTCTGGTCATCGAGCGAAGCGTCCCCGATCACCGCGATCGGTGTCGAGGTATTTATCGACGGCGGTGGGCTAGGACAGAGCCGACGTCGATACTCCACACATCGCGCAGGCGTCCGGCCAGTTCCGCGCCGAAGGGGCCGTTCGCGAGGTCATGGCGCAGGCGGGGTTGGCATGCCGGTGCACGTAGACGAGTGCGGCGGTGGTCGCGAGGTGGGACGATCCGGGGCTGCCGGCGCCCGCCGCGGGGGAGGCCGCCCTCGCACAGAGCGCCTGAGCCAGGGCCCGGGCCTCATGATCCGAACCGGGGGACGGACTGCACCGCCCGCGGCTCAGACGCCCGCCGGCGGGCCCCGGCGGCGTCAGCCCTTCATGGCTGCCCAGAACTCGTCGAAGGACATCTGGCGGTCGCCATCGGTGTCGAGCGAGTCGATCAGCTCCTGGGCCTGCGACTCGGTGATCTCCGAGCCTTCCAGCTCCGCTACGACCTTGCGGTATTCGTCCGCGGTGACCCGGCCGTCCCCGTCCACGTCGTAACGCTCGAAGACCTTCCGCGCCGCCGTCTCCATGATGTCTGCCATGGGTTCCACCCTTCTGCGATCTTCACTGACGGGCCCAGATTATCCGCCCGCCTGCGCTCCCCATACGCCGCCCAACCTGTCAACTGCTCCAGGCCAGGCCGTACCGAGGCCCGTGCCCCGCTTGCCGTCGATTCGAAGGCGTAGCAGAGCTGTCGGTCGGGGGCCAGCCCGTACGGTGGGGGACCGGTGCGGGTGGGCGAGCGGCTCTGCTCCCGGACGTGACAGCCGACCCGGTGCTTGCTCCCGTGCCCGCGACCCAGGCCGCTCGGGTTCAGCCCAGCGTGTCCATCAGGGCCGTGACATAGGCGTCCAGCCGCTCTTCCACCACTCGCTTCGTCAGCTCGGTCCTTCCTGCCTCCCGCCATGGCTGCGACACCTGCTGCACTTCTTCTGAGCACGCCAGCCCGTCCCGCACCTGCCAGTACAGCCGCTCGCTCGCGTCCGCGGCCAGAACACCGCCGACCTCCTCATATGCCTCGGAGAACCGCAGACCCCATGCCGGGCCGTGCAGTAGCGCGAGGTTGGTCGAGCAGTGCGCCACATCGAGATCTGCCGGGCCCCAGGAGGCCGCTGCCCAGTCGACGACCCCCGTAATCAGGGCGTCTGCCGGGCTCAGGGGCGGCACGTCGAGCAGCACGTTGCCAGGCTGGAAATCCCGGTGCAGGAACCGCCCTTCATAGGGCGGCGCAGGCTTGCGGATCAGGTCGATCGCCGCAGCCCATGCCGCCGCGTCGGCGCTCTTCGGAGTGACGACAGTGTCGGCGGTCGTCAACGTCGCATACTGCCGGGGCCGCTTGGCGGGTTGGAACGCATGGATCGCCACGAGTTGACGGGCCAGCAGAGGCACGCGCGTCTCCACTCCCTCATCGCTGAGGACTGGCCGGCCCGCCAGATGTGTCATCAGGAGCGACGGATACTCGCAATGCGCAGCGGTCGGATCAACCGCGACCAGCCCAGGAGCCGGCACGCCGGTCCCCGCGAGCTGGGTCAGGGCGCCGGCCTCCCTGTTCAGCGAGTCCTCGGCGCGCTCCACGTGAAACGGATCGACGAAGGTCCGCAGCACCAGGGCACGGGTACCTCCATGGCGCGTGCCGATGGTCAGCCTCCGCATTTCGGCAGTGATGCCGCCGTGGAGCGCGTCGGTTCTGACGATCCGTTCGCCGACTTCCAGGTGCCGGCACACCCAAGCCAGTGTCAACGGTCGGATTGCCGCCACCTCATCGTGGTTGGTCACTGGGTCATTTCAACATCCGGACGGCAGCATGCGTAGAACCGGACGGCGGCATGCGCAGCTCTCTGAACCATGCCATCGCTCTGGCTTGCGGGAGTCGTCCCGGACCGCTGCTTCGAGTTCGGCCCTGCTGCCGTGAGTGCGGCTCTTGACCCTCACGTGGCGTCAGGCGGCACAGTGAGTGGCGTGGAGGATCACTGGACGGTGGGACGCGTGGCCGAGCTGGCCGGCGTGAGCGTCCGCATGCTGCATCACTATGACGAGATCGGGCTCGTTCGGCCGTCGGCGCGGACGGCGGCCGGGTACCGGGACTACTCGGCGGATGACGTGGAGCGGCTGCGGGAGGTGCTGGCCTATCGGCGGCTGGGCTTCGGGCTGCGGGAGGTTGCGGAACTGGTCGGTGACCCGTCCACCGACGCGGTCGCACACCTGCGGCGACTGCGCGGCCTGCTACTGGAGCGGCGTGATCGCACTGACGCCATGGTGTCGGCCATCGACCGGGAACTCAAGGCACGAGCGAAGGGAGTGAAGGTGACGCCGGAGGAGCAACTGGAGATGCTCGGTGCACGGCTGTACGAGGCGATCGGCGGTGCTTACACCGCCACGCGGCGTACCGAGCCACGGATCGCCGCGCAGATCTGGGACGCGCTCGGCGATGCGCAGACGGTGCTGAACGTCGGGGCCGGCACCGGCTCCTACGAGCCTGCTGATCGCGAGGTGACCGCGGTCGAGCCATCGGCGGTCATGCGGCGACAGCGGCCTGCCGGCTCGGCGCCGTGCGTGGCCGCCGCCGCGGAGAGCCTGCCGTTCGAGGACCGGTCCTTCGACGTCGCGATGGCCGTCTCCACCGTCCACCACTGGGGAGACCCGATAGCGGGTCTGCGCGAGATGCGGCGCGTGGCCCGACGAGTAGTGGTCCTCACCTTCGACACCGACGAGCCCGGATGGCAGGACCGGTTCTGGCTTACCCGCGACTACCTGCCCGAGTTCGCCGCCGTCCTCGCGGACTTCCCCTCGCTTGCAGGGATGGTCGACGCGATCGGTGCCCGCGCTGAGCCGGTGCCCATCCCGTGGGACTGCGCTGACGGCCTGTTCGAGGCGTACTGGCGCCGACCGGGGGCGTATCTGGAGGATCACGTGCGCCGGGCGATGTCGGTGTGGACGAGGGTCGGTCCGGAGGCCGAGCAGCGGGCGGTGCGAAGCCTCAGCGACGACCTCGAATCCGGCCGATGGGCCACGCGCAACAGCGACCTCGCCGACCTTGATGCGGCAGATCTCGGCCTCCGTCTGCTCGTAGCCTGACGCGAGTCGCAGTGGCCGTGTCGTGGCGACTTCTGGCTGGTCCGCTGGGCCGGCTGGTTGTCAGGCGGCTCCTCTTGTGCGGCGCCCGGTCAGCTGGCATGGGTCTGTTCGGCTTGAGCCTTGGTGTGGGGCGAGGCCGTGGGGCTCGGTGCCGGGCTGGATGATGGCGCCGGTGAAGGTCAGCCGGTTGAGGATGGCTGTGCAGGGTTAGGTATCGGTGAGAGCCTTCGTCCGTCCATCCGCCCCGCGAGTGCTGCGATGGCCGCCGGCGGGTTGGCCTCCCTTCCGTGAAGGAGCAGGCTCGATAAGAACGCCCTGGATCGGCCGCTCAAGGGTCACAAAACGCTGGTCACGGCGTCCTGGCTGCAAGTCCTTTGACGCTACGTCAGTAGCCAGGTGTTCAGAATCTCGAAGCCCACCACCCCACCAGCCGTCATCGACGCCTGTGCCCCCGTGTCGTGATCGCCGCCAGCCAGCCCTGCCAGGCAACCAGCACAACGCACGCCCGGGCGGCCCCGTCGCCCGACCTGCGCGGAAAGCCCCGCCGGTCGGCCGGCGGGGCCGTTCCGGCGTCAGACCATCAGCAGGAGGCGCGTGTGCGGTACCAGCTTCCGGTTCACGCTGGTGCTCTGCACGAAGATCGTGAAGTCGTCGTTGTGGTCCGGCTTGACGCGTACTTCGCTGTCCGGCAGGCCGAGCAGGGCTCGGGCCTCCGGTCCCGTGTACACCCGGTCTGTCTTCTTCTCCAGCACCGCAATCTGCTTCCGTGCCTGGATTTTCTCCGACTTACTCAGCTGATAGAAGGCGCAGCCCGTGCGGTATGTGTGTCCGCATTCGATGACCCAGTTCCGGATCGTCGCTTCACGAGCCACCGTAATCAGCTCGTACTCGGACGCATTCGCCGGGGTGAGGCCGGCAGCCTCTATGGTGTCGCGGTTGACCGCATCGGCACCAGTAGAGAAAACCGCCCGTGATCCCCGGATGCCCTTGGTACGCCCCACCATAAACTTCTCGGTCGCCTGCTGGATGACCTGCCCGGCCTCCTCCAGGCCCTGCGTGCTTGTGGCATCCCAGACGGCGATGTTGTCCTTCGGGAAACCGCACTGCATGGCTTCGCGCTTCCCCATCTGGTCCGGCACAAGGACCGCGAGCGTCCAGTTGTCCTCCTGCGTCACGACCATCTTGGCCACGGCTTGCACCAGGTCACGCGGCTCCCCGGCAGGGGCATCCGGGCAGCGATGACTTGCGTTCTCCTGTCCGTCGGTCAGCACGAACGTCAGGAAGCTGTGGTCGCCGTAAAGCTGAGCCGTCTGCGCCAGCTCCCTCTGTGACTTCAGCGTGGCGGCCAGCAGGGCCGTCATTCCACCAACCCGGTACAACTGCTTCAGGGACGGCATACGCAGCACGTCCTTGTCGTAGATGACGCACTCCACCTTGTCCGCGAAGACGTACACCGTCACACGGGTTTCCTGGTCCAGTTCCTCCGACCGGCGGGCCAGGTAGGCGATTTGCTGGTCGGCGACTTCGACGACCTTGCGACTCAGGTGCGACATGGACGAACTGGCATCCAGCACAAGAGCGACGTGATTGATGTAGTTCTGGCTTCCGGACATAACTGCTCCCCCTCTTCCGACTCGATGCATCGATCGTCTCACCCACCACTGACAATCGATCTTGGAATCCAGGTGGGTGCGGGCCCGAAGCGCTCCCGAAGCGCTCGGATCGGCGGTAGCGTTGCTTTCAACTCCTGCTGCGGGACGAGCTGTTGGCACAGGTTCGGGAACATGTCAGCCAGGTGCTTGTTCGCGTAGCCCATCCACCGGGCCTCCGAGTGGTACCCGAGCAGAGCCCGGCCACAGCAACACGGACGAGCCGGAATCACCGAGCAGCAGCGGTCTACCGAGGCGCCGGGTTCCTCCCCTTCTGTCGTCGGCCTTCACGTAGGGTGCGGGCAAGGAGAGTGCTGAGGTCTGTCGTCACTCATGGACCTTGGCCGCCCCTCTTCCCGCTCCGGAGGCAACATCGCAGGGCCACGCGTCGCTCCGCTCTGCGGGACTGTGTAGCCATTGCAGATTCGAGGTCGGCGACCAGGTGGAGGCCGCAGTGAAGTGCTCCGGTATGTCGCGCGGTGAGCGTCTGACTGCCCATAGCGCCGTCTCCACGTCCCTGTCCTCGTGCAGTGATCGCGCCCTGCGTGAGCTCGTGGACATGGCCGTGCCGGTCGGATCGGGAATCGGCGGGAAGTCGGCTCTGCTAAAGGTCGCCGGAACGCCGGTCTTCGTGAAGCGGGTGCCCCTCACCGACCTGGAGAGGCACCTTGACCACTTCCGGTCCACGGCGAACCTGTGCGAGATGCCCGCATTCTGCCACTACGGCATCGGCACCATCGGCGCGCCGGGCTTCGGGGCCTGGAGAGAACTCGCCGTGCACACCATGACGACGAACTGGGTGCTCGCGAGGGAATACGAGGGCTTCCCTCTGATGCACCACTGGCGGGTGCTGCCGGACTCGACGCCCCTCCCCGAGGAACTGGCCGACGTCGAGCGGGCCGTAGCGTACTGGGGCGGCGGATCACAGGTGCGCCACCGGATTGAGGCTCTCCAGCAGTCCTCCGCGAGCCTCGCGTTGTTCCTGGAGTACATTCCGCAGAACCTGCACCAGTGGCTGGGTACTCAGGTCGAGGTAGGAGCCCAGACCGCCAACCGAGCCTGCTCCATGGTGGAGAGGGAACTGGCAGCCGGCACCTCGTTCATGAACAGCCGCGGGCTCCTGCACTTCGACGCCCACTTCGAGAACATCCTGACCGACGGCCGGCGCCTCTACTTCACGGACTACGGCCTCGCCCTTTCCTCCAGGTTCGAGCTGTCGCAGCACGAGGTCGACTTCTTCGACCGGCACCAGGCCTACGACCGCTGTTACACCGCCACGTATCTGGTGAACTGGCTGGTCACCGCCTTGTACGGATTCCAGAGGGAGGACCGGGAGGGGCGCTACGCGCTGGTGCGTGCCTACGCAGAGGGCAAGCGCCCCACGGGAATCCCAGAGGAGCCCGCGGCGATCCTCGCCCGGTACGCGCCGATCGCCACACTGATGTCCGACTTCCACCGCAAGTTCCAGGGCCAGAGCAGGCAGACCCCCTACCCGCTGGAGGAGATCCAGCAGCTTGGCGGGATGTGCGTCTCCTCCATCTGCTGACGGAGGAGTCTGGGAGTCGGCACGCGATATGGGATGTTCATGAAAAACAGCGGCAGTCCACGGTGACGGCCGCTGCCCAGAGGGCGGGGACCGTTGAGGAGAGGCGGACCTCGCCGGCGTTGTCGTACGTGACCCAGAGGGATAGGGGTGCGGCTCCGGCCCTGGCGAAGGTTCGGTCATTACGAGGCCACCGAGTCCCAGTCCCGGCACGTGGGTCAGCACCCCCGCCACCTCAGGCCGCCCAGACAGCCATCAGCCAACCGTGACGGAGATAAGCTCCACCGCCCGCGTGGAACGGATTCAACCGTCGTGATGCTGTGCCCGAAGCCGAACTGGCCCAGTCCACCTCATAGCGGCCGACTGAAGCCCAGGCGGCCGTCGGACACACTGGACGAGGTCGGCACCATCGCCTCGACTGGACCGAGCCCAGCTGCCCGCCACCAGTACGCGGAACGCGCCCGGCAGGGTGGTGCCCAGGCCGACATCGTGCCCACCGCGCCGCAGCAGATCGCTCCCTCCAGGCCCGCCAGAGAGCCCGACCCTCCGCACCAGGAGTGGCACGGGCCGCCGGAGCGCAGCCTTTGCGAGGGCGATCCGCGGGCGGTCCCGCACCGGTGCGCCCACGGCGGGGCGGCTACGCGGGCGCCAGGGAGCTCGCCGTCCGCAAGCCTCACGCCTCCCCGCCCCCGCGCCCCTTCCGCGGCAGCGTGAGTGTCGCGCCCGCGGTCAGCACGAGCCCCGCCGCGGCGAGCAGCATGCTCCACCGCATTCCGGTGAGGAAGGTGTTCGCCCCCGCCAGCAGCGCCCCGAAGACCGCCACTGCGATCGCTCCGCCCACCTGGCGGCCGGTGTTGAGGACGGCGGATGCGGTGCCTGCCCGGTCCGCGGGGACTGCGTCGAGCAGCATGGCGGTGAGTGCCGGCACGGTCAGGGCTCCGCCGAGGCCGACCGGCACCATCAGCGCCGCCACCGCCCAGACGTTGGTGTGCGCGCCGACGCCGAGCAGCGCCAGCAGTCCGGCCGTCCCGACCAGCTGTCCTGCCACCATCGGCACCCGCGGGCCGAACAGCGCGGCCAGCTTCGCCGAGGCCAGGTTCACCACTGCGACGAGTGCCGTCATCGGGATGAACATCAGGCCCGCATGCAGCGCGGACTGCCCGCGTTCCTGCTGGAGGTACAGGCTGAAGACGAACACCCCGCCGTAGTAGGCGGCGTTAAGCATGAAGCCGACCACGAGGGACACCGCCACCACCCGCGAGCGGAACAGTGACAGGGGCAGCATCGGGTGCGCGCCCCTGGCCTGCGTGGTGCGGAAGGCGGCTGCCGCGGCGGCCGCCACCAGCAGCGATGCCACCACGAGCGGTTGGCCGAAGCCCTGGTCGCCGCCCTCGATCACGCCGTACGTCAGCGAGCCCATCGCGACCACCGCCGTCACTTGCCCGACTACGTCCAGCCGTGCGGGCAGCCGCGGGGAGGCCGGCACGCGGGCCAGCAGGGCGAGCGCCAGCAGGGCCGCCGGGAGGTTGACGAAGAAGATCCACCGCCAGCCCACGGTGGCGGTGAGCGCCCCGCCGAGCACCGGACCGGCCGCCACCGCGACCGCGCCGCCCACGGTCCAGACGGCGATCGCCTGCGCCCGCTTCGCCTGGTCAGGGAAGCCCTGCCGGACCAGTGCCAGCGACGCCGGCATCATCACCGCCGCCGCGGCTCCCTGCACCAGCCGCGCCGCCACCAGCACACCGAGTCCGGGTGCCAGTCCGCACGCGGCCGAGGCCAGCGCGAAGAGCACCAGCCCGCCGCCGTACGCCTGTCGGGCCCCGATGCGGTCGGAGAGGGCGCCCGCGGAGAGCATCAGGGCGGCGAATGTCAGCGTGTATCCGTCCACCATCCATTGCAGGCCGGACATGCCGCTGCTCAGGCTGCGGCCGATGTCGGGCAGTGCGACGGTGACGATCAACGCATCCAGCGAGATGAGGAAGAAGCCGAGCAGGGCGGCGCCGAGCACCACGCTGGACCCGCCCCGAGCTGCCTGCGGCACATCGGCCGCGGCGCCGGAGGCAGGGGAGGACGTGAGCAGGGGTTTCATCAGGGCACTCCTGAGATGGTCTTGAAGGTGTGCAGTTGAGAGGGCGGCGGCCGCGGACGGGAGCGGGCGGCGGCTGGTGGCGGGAACGCTGGCGCGATAGCGGTGAGCCAACACCGGGCGGCCGGAGTTCCGCCGCCCGGTCCAGCTAGCGGTACGTGCCTGACAGCCGGCCGCCCTGTGCGGGCAGCTCAGCTCCTTGTTGCCGTCACTCCACGTGGCCCAGGACCGCAGAGGAACGGGTTCTGTCAGCGCTGACAAGTCCCGCGCCGACTGGACCAGGCCCCCGCGCCGCCAGCATCAGATCCTCGCGCCGCCTGGATCAGGTCCCGCACCGCCTGGACCAGGTCCCGTACCGCCTGGGCCGCTACCCACGCCGCCCGGCCCGTCACTGGGTGTCGAAGTCCGTCCCCCGAGAGACCTTTTCCCACTCAGCGAGTTCGGCCCGCACCGAGTCCAGGTGTCCGACGAGGAAGTCCACCGCGTCGCCGCCGAGGGCGAGCCGCAGCGGGGTCTTGTCGGCGTCCAAGGCCAGTCGGATCGCCGCCGCGGCCTTGACCGGGTCCCCGGGCTGGGTGCCGTCGCCGTCCTGCAGCATCCTGCGGGTGGCGCCGACCTTCTCCGCGTACGCCGGGTGCTCCTGAGAGAAGTAGGCCGCGCCCTTGCCGAACAGGTTGGTGCGGAACGCGCCGGGCTCCACGATCAGCACCTTGATGCCGAACGGCGTCACTTCGTCGGCCAGGCCCTCCGACAGCTGCTCCAGCGCCGCCTTGGTCGCGCTGTACGCGGAGAACCCGGCGAAGGACAGCTGTCCGCCGAAACTGCTGATGTTCACGATCGATCCGCTGCCCCGCTCCCGCATCTGCGGAAGTAGCGCCCGAGTCAGCCGCGCCGGGCCGAAGACATGCAGCTCGAAGAGGTCGCGCAGCTCCCGGTCGGTGGTCTCCTCGAACGCCCCTACCTGCGTGCGCCCGGCGTTGTTCACCAGCACGTCCACCCGGCCGTAGCGCGCCAGGACATCGGCGGCCACCACGTCGATCCGCTCGCTGTCGGTCATGTCCAGGCCGATCGCCTCCACCCGGTCGGGGTGCGCGGCGACCAGATCGGCCAGCGCCTCGGTCCGTCGGGCCGTCGCGATCACCGTGTCACCGGCGGCGACCGCGGCCTCGGCGATGGCCCGTCCGAACCCGCTGCTCCCACCGGTGACCAGCCAGACCTTGCCGTTCTCAGTCATCTCTGCGTCTTCCTCTCAACTGCCGTTCGGTGCCTGCCCGCTGACAGATCTCATCCTTCGCCGGGATCGGGGACCACGTCCAAGACCTGTCGTGATAGCCATGAGTTATGGATGTCCATGGACGCGATCTGCGCTACTTCGCGGCAGTCGCCGAGGAGTTGAACTTCACCCGGGCCGCTGAGCGGCTGTTCGTCTCCCAGCCCGCGCTCAGCAAGCAGATACGGATGCTGGAGAAGCAGGTCGGCGCGCAACTCTTCCATCGGGACCGGCGGATGGTGCGGTTAACCGTGGTGGGGGAGGCCCTGCTGCCGCACGCCCGCGGGATGCTGGCCGGATGGGAGGCCGCCGAGGCGGCGGTGGAGGAGGCGAGGGCCGCCGAGCTGCACACCCTGGTCATCGGCATGTCCACCAGCCCGGGCCGAGGGCTGCTGCCCGCCTTGCGTACCCGATTGGTGTCCCGGTATCCGCATGCACGGCCCGTCCTGCGACAGGTCAACTGGGTTGATCCGAGTGCTGGGTTGGCGGACGGATCGAGCGATGTCGCCTTCATCTGGCTGCCATTGCCGGACGGCGACCGCTACCGGCATGCAGTGGTGGCCCAGGAGCCACGCCTTGTGGCACTGCCGCAGGGACACCCCCTGGCGGCGCTGGCCGCAGCCGACTGCGAGGGAGCGGTGGACTTCACCGACCTCCTCGACGAGCCGTTCCTCGCCCTCCCCTCCGAGGCCGGTCCGCTGCGGGACTACTGGCTGGCCCTGGACGCCCGCGACGGTCGCGCGCCGCTGATAGGCGGGGTCGTGGGCAGCGCCGAGGAGACCCACGAGGCGGTCGCCAACGGCCAGGGCGTGGTGCTTCTGGCCACCGGCAACGCCCCACTGGTCGTCCGGGACGAGGTGATCGCCGTGCCGGTCCGGGGCATCTCCCCCTCCCGTCTGGCGGTGGCCGCCCGCCGGGACGACGAACGGCCCTTGGTGGCAGCCTACTTGGCTGCGGCGGCAAAGGTGGGAGCCAGCTCGTCCTGAGCGGAGCTGGTGCATGGTGCATGGGGTGAGCCGGCCGAACTGGCCTTGGCCCCTCACCCCCAGTTGGATTCAACGCCTCCAGCTGTCCGGCCAGTTCGGGTGTTACCCGCGCGTAGGGTCGGAGGTGGCGTGGGTGAGAATAGGAACTTCCGACGAGGGACCGACAGGTCGTCAGCCTGATCCCTCCATCCCTGAACGTAACGAGGAGTATCCGTGAACCGCACCAGCACCGCCCGTATCCGACGTGTCGCGTTCACCGCGGCCGCCGGTGTAGCGCTCGCGGTGACCGTCACCGCCTGCGGTCCGGACGGCGGTGGCGGATCGGCCTCGGGCGGCGACTCCGCGGCATCCGACAAGGCCACCGCGGAGTCGTCGAGCGGTGGGTCCCAGGAGGGCTCTGACGGCGGCAAGGCGGCCGGTTCGTCTTCGAGTGGGGGCGCGTCGGGGAAGGGCGGTTCGTCCTCGTCGGGTTCCGAGTCGGCCCCGGGCGACGGCAAGAAGGGATACGGGCAGTCCTGCGGGGCCAACGACCTGAAGTTCTCGGCGCGTTCCGAGACGCAGGCGGGCGGCTACATCCTGCTGTCGGCTCGCGCCAAGCCCGGCGTCACGTGCACGATTCCCAGTGGGCTGCCCTCGGTCTCCTTCGGCTCCAAGGGCATTGAGGCGACGAACGCCGAGCAGGCGGTCGGCCCGGCGATCACGCTCAGCGGCTCCAAGACCGCCTACGCCGGCATCAACCCCAAGACCACCAACGGTGACCAGGGCGTCGAGTTCACGTTCCTCATCGCGGCCATCGGCTCCTCCGACGCGAACCCGGCCAGCGTCTCCACCGGCCCCGTCACCGTCGACAAGCCCATCGTCACCAACTGGCACACCGCTCCTGCCGACGCCGTCCCCGGCGACGGCACGGACAACTGACGACTGACGCTTCATCAGTGCAGCCCTCTTTCCGGTCCTCCGGGCCGGAAAGAGGGCCGCCAGCCTGCGAGAGCGGTCACCGGGCAGCGACAGCCACTTGCGACTGATCCACGCGCCATGCGAGCGGGTACCGGCGTACCTCTCTCCCACCGTGCCAAGTTGCCGGCGAACTCCCAAACACCAACCGCGAGAAGTCCAGCCGACAAAGCCCTCCCAGGGAACGTTTCCGGTTTCTGCCGTCAGCGCAGCCGGACCGGCAGGGTGAGCAGTCCCCGGTGCCGCGGGTTGTCCTGCCATGTGGGGGCGCGGTCCGGGTCGGCCAGACGCAGAGCAGGAAAACGCCGTATCACGTGGCCGAAGGCGATTTCGGCTTGGAGGCGCGCCAGTGGGGCGCCCAGGCAGTGGTGGATGCCGTGGCCGAACGCCAGGTGGCCGGAGGCGTCGCGGGTGAGGTCGAACCGGTCGGGGTCCGTGAAGACCTTCGGGTCGCGGTTGGCGGCCAGCAGCGCGATCTGCACGAACTCCCCGGCCGGGATGGTCGTGCCCTCGATCGTCACCGACTGCGTGGTGTAACGCAGACTCGCGATGCCGAACGGGCTCTCGTGGCGCAGAATTTCCTCGGTGAGGCGGGGGAGCAGCGAGGCGTCGGCGCGCACCGCGGCAAGCTGCCCCGGGTGGGTGAGCAGGGAGTACAGGCCGTTGGCGATCAGGTTGACGGTGGTCTGGTGGCCCGCGAGCACCAGCAGGAACGCCATCGAGGTGACCTCCTCCTCGGTGAGGCGGTCCCCGTTGTCGCGGGCAGCGACGAGAGCGGACAGGAGGTCGTCGCCCGGGTGGGCCCGCTTCTGCTCGATCAGGACCCGCAATCGGTCCAGCATCGCCTCGGCCGTGGGGACGGACACCTCGCCGTCGCCCTCGCCCCCGGTCACCGTGTGGCCCCTGACCTGGAGGACTCCGGGGTCGCCAGGGTCAGCACCAAGCAGGTCGAAGATCACGGCCAGCGGCAGCGGCAGCGCGAACCGGCCGATCAGATCGACCTCGTCCGGTCCCTCCGCCCCGTCTGGCTCGACCGGCGCGTCCAGCGCGTCGAGCAGTGCGGTGACGCGGGCCTCGATCGCGGGGCGCAGCCTTGCCACCCGCCGCTGTGTGAAGGCCTGTTGCACCAAGCGGCGCAGCCGGGTGTGGCGCGGCGGGTCGGAGTTGAGCATGTGGGTGGTGAGCGCTCCACCCGGACCGCCCGTCGGCAGTCCCGCGTACCGGGCGAACACCTCGGTCGCGCTGTCCTTGCTCAGCCGCGGGTCGGCGAGGGCGGCCCGGCAGGCCGCGTGCCCGGTGACGACCCAGCCGGTCAGCGGCGCAGGACCGGGGAATCGGACCATGCGGACCTCACCCGTCTCGCGCCAGCGCCGGTATGTCTCGTGCGGATGGCAGGCGAAGGAGGCGCCCACCGTCTCGGTCTCGTCGGACGGCTCAGGAAGCGGCACCACGGCGCACCTTCGCCACCTGTACGTCCTCCACGCCGAGCAGCCCGACGAGAGGCACCTTGGCGGACGTCTGCCCCGGGGCGACCTCCAGCCCCGATCCGCGGACGAGGTCCAGGAGCAGTTCGGCGAGCGGCATCACCATGTGGCGGCCCCAGCAACGCTCGGAGGAGTGGCCGAAGGGAAGGTAGCCGGGAGCGGTATCGGGGTCGAGGTTCTCCCAGCGCTCCGGACGGAACTCGACGGGGTCGTCCCACAGCTTCGGGTCCCGGTGCGAGAGGAGAGGCAGCAGGAGGACGTCGTCGTCCGCCCCGATCCGCCCGTCGATCCTCGGGTATTCGGGGCAGGCGTTGCGCAGAATGTTCCAGGACGGCGGCAGCAGCCGCATGGCCTCGTACAGGATGTGCCGGTTCGGCGTCTCGGGGGCGAAGGGCGAGCCGAGCCACAGCGCGTTGGTGACGAGCGTGGAGACCGTGAAGCACACGGGAGCCGCCGCTCGGCGGTACATGCCCATGGCGTAGCGCCGCTCGTGATAGCCGATGGCATCGGCTGTCAGACCCGCGATCGCGGTCAGCGGGGCGTTCCGCCGGCTGACCCGTCCCGGGAGCGCTGCGCCCACCGCGATCACCGCCCAGGTCAGCTTGGGGGTCAGTTCGAGGTTGCGGCTCATCAGGATGCGCAACCGGTACGGGTCCCGTCCGAGGATCAGGTCCCGCAGGAACAGATGTCCCCTGAGCGGCCATACCCCGGACAGGTCGACGTCCTCGGGGCGGGGGCGAGTCCTCGCCAGCGCCTCACGCACATCGCCGCCGATGGTCCGCATCACCGAAGCGGCCACGCTGCGAGAGATCGAGCGCCCGTGCAGCGGCTTGAACGTGGGCCGTTCGGTCTCAGTTGCCCGGCGGGCGGCGAGGAGCCGGTCGGCGACCTCGTGCCCGGCGACCCCGATGGTGTCGGGTTCGAGCCGGAAGACGTCCTGCCCGAGGTGGTCCCGGAACAGGGCGGCGAGTCGTGGATGGAACACCGTGGCGCGCATGGAGGTCTCCGGGAAGGCCGAGAGGGGCGAGCAGCGGCGGGCGGCATCGTCCCCGCCTCGCGGCGGGGACGACTTTCTCGGCCTAGTACCAGAAGTACCAGGCGCTGGCCTTGAGGCTCTTCTGAGCGGACACCTTGTTGCGAATGGCGAAGAGAAGCTTCATCACTACACCCCCTTTCCGGGTGGAGACACCACGCACTTCCTCGTGCAGAGGTCGCACGCAGCTTGCCCGACAAGAGTGCGACAGGGGGATCAACGAATGATGAACGTCCTCAAGGCGTCGTCGATGGGACGGCGCCACGGCGCCACGTATTCCATCGACATGACGAACCGTGCGGTACTACACATCGCCTCGCTCGTGCTCTGGTTCTCCGAGCGCCCAACGAGACCGAGCCTAGGGTGGTCCTATGCCGCTTGTGGAAGTTACCTATGCGCCGGGTGTTGCTGAATCGAAGCTCCGGGAACTGGGTGCGGTGCTGCCGCACCTGGTGTCCAAGGCCGTGGAGTGTCCCGAGGAACCGTACGACGGTTCCTTGCAGCCAGGCGATGTGGAGATCCGCTTCCGGAGGCTGGGCCCGTTGGACCGGAGCGGTGTGGATGTGGTGATCGAGGTGAGGTCCAAGTGGTTCGAGAGCAGAGCCGCCAACCGCCAAGAACGCGTGGACAAGCTGCACCGGGAGGTCAGGGCCGCGACCGGACTTTGCAGCTTCGGCGTGTACTTGTCGCTCCCGTCAGCTGCGTGGTCACAGGGAGACTGAAGCAGCTCAACCCGGCTCGCTACGGCCCACCACAGCATCAGAGGTGGCCCTGGTCGGAAGTCCCGTATCTGAATCGCCCGTTTCCGCGGCCTTGTGGGGCGTCTCGGATGGGTGAATTCGGGAATCTGGCCGCTCCCGGAATCCGGTAGGACCGTTGGGCTGGGCGGATAGCCGGATGATCTCTCTTCGGGCGTCCCCTGCTCACTCATTCCTGTACACGCGCTTGAGGAGACGTCCCCTTGGCTACGGCTGATCTTCCTGGTCCTGATTCGCTGCTGCGCCGCACGCTGGGGGAGTGGCGGATCGGGTTGGTGGCGTGGCGGCTGCTGGTTCTGCAGACCGCGGACCCGGCGGTCGCCGCCGGCATGGCCAACTTCTCCACCTATCGCGCGCACCCGTGGCGGCGTATCGAGCACACCATGGACAGCGGGAAGCGGCTGTTCTTCTCCGACCGTGAAGGGCTACGCCGTGAGGTTGCCCGTCTGGAGCGCACACACCGCCGTCTGGCCGGGACCGACGAGCAGGGCAGGCCGTTCACCGCGCTGGACCCGGCGGTGCGGGTGTGGGTGCTGGTCACCCTGTACGAGTGCATGACGGCGATGCGGGAACTGTCCGGCCGCCCGCTGGCGCCGCCGGAACTGGAGCAGATGTACGGCGAATTCCGTGCGGTGTGTACCGAGTTCGACCTCTCCGACGACCTGTTCCCGGCCACGGCTGCGGACGTGCCCGCGTACATGGACCGCACGATCCGCGAGCGCCTCGAATACAGCGAACCCGTGCGCTACCTGCTCTTCGACATGCTCCGTGAAGCACCCGCACCCCGCCGCCTCGGCCTCCTGAAGCCGGCCTGGCCGCTTGTGCGCACGGTGGCCGCCCACGTGATCGGTGCGCTGACCCTCGCGGACCTGCCGGAAGCCTTCCGTGAGCGCTTCAGTTTGCCCCGCACCCGCCGTGCGGTCCTGCTGTCCTTCGTCCTGCACCGCGGCATGCGCATGCTGATGAATGCGCTGCCCGAGCACCGCCGCTACCGCACCCCGCTCACGGGCAACTCCTCGGCCTCGCAGGCCCGCACCGCCTCCACCGACCGTCCTTCCCCGCCGGAGGCGAGCCCTGTCCGGATTCCCGCACCACGCCGCCGCAAGGGTGCCGATCCCCGCCCGGTGCGTCTGCGGGCCTTCTTCCGCCAGGTCCTCGACCAGACCGGCGACGGCTGCATCACCTCGGCCGATCTGCAGGCCATGGCACACAACGTGTGCTGGCCGCTCGAACTCACCCCTGAGCGCGAAGCCCGCGTCTATGCCGCCTTCGAGACCTGGTGGCAGCACCTGCGGACCGGCATGGACGCTGACGGCGACGGACAGGTGACCTGCGAGGAGTTCGTCACCGCCATGCTCACCGGGGTCGACGCAGCCGGGCCGGCTTATCTTGAGCAGGGGTTGCATTTCGCGGTGCGGGCGATCTTCCACGCTGCGGACACCGACGGCAGCGGACACCTGTGTGCCGATGAATACCGCACGATCTTCGGCGGCTCCCGGGTCCACCCCGCCGAACTCAACCACGGCTTCCGCCAGCTCGACCACGATGGCGACGGCCGCATCACCGAGCACGAATTCGTCCAGGCCTTCACTGATTACTTCACCGCCCGCAGTGACAGCACGGCCGGCGCTCAACTCCTCGGACGTCCGTAGCGGTCGACGGGGGCGAAGTGCCGGGGCAGCTTGATGGGCCTTGGCGGTTCGGTGGAGATCCTGCAGGGCCTGATGTGCGTGGCGGGGAGGTCCGGGCGGCGGACCGGCGACTGGGTCGGCGTGGGGAACGGCTCCGCCCCGAGTCCCGAGCGCGCGACCGCCCCAGGCGTGCACCTCTCTGGAGGTCCCGCCGCATGCCCTCGGGCGATGACTGCTCTCGGTCAAGCGGGAGTGCCCGTCGCACCCGCCATAGGAGGGCCATGTACCCGGGGTACGCATGTTCGCTTAATCTGGGTGTGCCGGGTGGCCCTGACCAGAGGCCGTACCCGGAAGGCCCCCGGACGCGGCAACGCTCTGCGTCGTGCCGGGGAGCCAGTGCCGCTTCGACACGTATGCAGGGACGGGCCAGCAGATGCAGGTGAGGTATGAGACCAGCCTCGTGCCCTTTGCGGGCCCGCTGGGGCGGGAATCGCGACGTCGGGTGACGGGGGAAGCAGCCCACGGTGAGGGCCCGGCGTGGTGGGCGAGCCGTCGTGGATGAGGTCGCGCTCACCGCTGCCGGTCTCTACGCCATCGTCCTGCTGCGCGCCGGAGGGACCTTTGCCGTCGGCTGGCTCGCCGGGGCCGGTGCCAGGCGTGGCAGGCTCGCGGAGCGGATCTCCACGCCCAAGTTCCAACGGGCCGAGCGGGCGATCCAACGGTGGGGCGCACCGGTGGTGGCCGTCTCCTTCCTGACCGTCGGATTCCAGACCGCTGCCAACTTCCTCGCGGGGAGCATGCACATGCCTCTCTCGCGCTACCTACCGGCACTGTTCGTCGGCGGAGCGGGCTGGGCGCTGGTCTACGCGACGGCCGGGGTCGGCGCGCTGAAGCTGCTTGCAAGGCTGTTTGCCGAGCAGACGGTGCTTGGTGCGGGCGTCGTCGCTGGGCTGCTCCTCGCGATGATCGGCGTGATGGTGTACCGGCGTAGAAGAGCTGCCTCGGTCAAGCGCAACACTGCGGCCGACGAGTCCTGACAAGGCGGGCCGCGTATTGACTGCAAGCCGGCCAAAGCTCTCTGCGTCGACGGCCCGCTCCGGTCATGAGGATGCCGGCCCGGACTGCTCCGTCGCACATACGGCGGGAGCAGGGCGGCCGGGCTCGGGGCTGCGGTCCGGGCTGTCCGCTTCGGGATGATCCGCCTCCTCGCCGGAGTCTCCCGGGTACATGATCTGGACGTCGCGCAGCAGGCCGTCCACCACGTCGTCCAGGTCGAGGCGCTTCTCCACCGAATGCAGGCCGGTCAGCCCGGCGCGGAGGGTGACCCGGGGCGGCGCGAGGAGCTTGCAGCAGTCCTCGTCCGGCAGCACGGAGATCTCCGCGGTGCCGATGGACCGGGCCTCGTCGATGATCTCCTGCTTCTCCCAGCCGACCAGCGGCCGCAGCACCGGCAGGGTTGCCGCCTCGTCTACGGCAGCCATGTTCGCCAGGGTCTGGCTGGCCACCTGCCCCAGGCTGTCACCGGTCACCAGGGCCTCCGCCCGGGTGCGGCCCGCCAGCGCGGAAGCGGCGCGGACCATCAGCCGTCGCTGGGCGACGACCTGGAGTCTGCCGGCCCCCGCGATGGCCAGTTGCTTCTGCGCGTGGCCCAGTGCGATGACGTGCAGCCGTCCATCGGGCTGGTAGCGGTTGAGTTCACGGGCGAGGGCGTACGCCTTGTACAGGGAGGCGGCGTTCGTGTACGGAGCACCGGTGAAGTGGACGAAGTCGCAGTGCAGTCCGCGGCGCATCGCCCGGTAGGCCGCCACGGGCGAGTCGTAGCCGCCGGAGAGCAGTACCAGGGCGCGTCCGCTGGAGCCCACGGGCAGTCCGCTCGGTCCCTGGTGACGGCTCCAGGAGACGTAGCTCTCCTTGTGGTCGATCTCGACCGAGATCAGTACGTCCGGGTTGGAGAGGTTCACCGGCAGGGGCCCCAGGGCTTCCCGGACGCGGGCCCCGAGAAAGCGCTCGAACTGGGAGGAGGTCATCTCGAAGTTTTTGTTCCGCCGCTTGACCCGCACCGCGAAACTGATTCCGGGCCGTTCCGTACGGGCGGCTTCAAGCGCCTCCACAGCCGTCTCGGTGATGTCCGGTACGGTGCTCGGAACGCGCAGGGCAGGCTCCACCGAGTTGAACCCGATCACCCGGCGGGCGCGCTCCACGAGGTCCTCCAAGGGAACCTCGCCGCCGAGTACGGTCACGTTCTGGCCGGACTTTATCCAGGTGGAACCGCCGATACCGCGCAGGGCGCCACGGAGATTGTCGTGCAGCCGCTCGGTGAACCGATGCCGGTTGCGGCCCTTGAGGAACACCTCACCGTGTTTGAGCAGGACACAGGGCCCGCTCGGGCGGGGTGCTCTGGGGGAGGGGATGGCGGGCATGCTCGGTTCGCCGGGCACGAAACTCTCCTTCGCGAGTCGTCGTGAGGGCCGGCGCCGGGCCGCGAACGGGGCGCGGGCCCGCCCGTCCCCGCTCTGCGCAGGGCTGGGTGGAACACACCACTCGCTCAGCGGTCCCGCTACCGGGACGCGTGGAACCGTGCGTGGTGATCGCACCCCGCACGAGCAGTGGCAGGTCTTCGGACTCGTGAGCACGCCCCGGAGGACGGGACACCTACTGGCCGTCGCTTCCCAGGTCACATGCGGGCCCAGTGCTTCAGGACGGCGATCGTTCCCACTCACCGCTGCGAGGCAGTCCCGGACTCCCACCGGGTTCCCCCTTGCGACACCCCGCCTGGCGGGCGGGGCGAACCAGCTGCCGGTCCAGGGTAGACAAGGCGGTGGGCTTGTCGTGAACCAGACCTTGACTGTCCGCTTTGGGCCAGGACAGTCGACTCAAGAGGCTGTCGGTTATGGGGGTGATGGGTCATTCTGAGAGGTTGGTTGGTGCTTCAACTGGTTTCGGGCTCAGCCGCGTCCGACGAGACGCGGCACAGGAGGCCGGCGGGCGAAGCCCCGGGGACCTACCCCAGCCATGCCCCGTCCCGCATCAGTACTCTGCCCCCAAGTTCCGTCTCCCCTCGCCAGGCCAGCACGGTCTCCGGCTCGATGCGCAGATACACGAACGCGGCTTCCTCGGTACGCGGGTCCCACCCGAATTTGTCAGCGAACCCGTCCGCCGCCTCGCCGGGTACACGCTCCGCCGGGAAGCGAATGGCCCGCCCCTTCAGGAGGACGACGTCGAACGTGTCCGGCAAGGCCAGGCGTACCCGCGGATCATCCCGGATGTTGCGCGCGGTCGCGGTGGCCTCACCGGTGCACATCCATACGGCGTGCCCGTCCCACCAGAACCACAGCGGTACCTGGTGCGGGCCACGGTCCGGATGAGCTGTGGACACCCAGATGTCCCGTTCCCTGCCGAGGCGTTCCAGCGTGTTGCGCTTGCGCTCCGACAGCTCGCGACGAGCGGTTCGCGTGGTCTGCATGGGCATCGACCCTAGCCAGTGGCCCCTGGCCCCGCATGGGGCGTAGGGCTTAGTTCCCGAGGCGGAGGCCGTTCAGGCGTCGTGCAGGAATCCGGCAACTCCGTTGTTTATCTGTGCTCTCGTCGTCGTCCCAGGCGAAGGGGCACCCCGAAGCCCACGCGGCGATCTCAGGCGTCTTCCAGAACACGCTGCCCCGGGCTGGGCCAGCGGATGAGCAGGTGGTGCGTCCGATGTGTTCGGAAGCTCAGTGCGCAGGTGCTCGGCGGTCGTGAACGGTGGAGGCGACCGTCAGAGCGGTTCCGGCGAGGATGGGCGCGATCATCGCGGTGAACAGCCAGCCGGATACCTCTGGCTCGGGCGCCGAACGCCACAGGACTGTGCAGCCGATCAGAAGCGACATGCCTACGCAAGCGTTGAGTGCCAGCAGCGCCCGGGCGGTCCAGAGGGCGGAGGCGCGTGTGCGAGGCCGGTTGAGCGACGACCTCACCAGCCCGTTGCCGAAGGGCGCAACGTTGTCCGGGAGTTCGGCACTCGGAGTGGTCCGCAGTGTCAGCTCCGCGCAGGCGGTGAGCAGAACAGTGACGCCGATGTGCACGAAGACGAGTATGAAGGCGCTACCGATGGATCGGTCGGTCCAGGCGTCGACCCCATCGGTGCCGATGTGCTGCGGTATCCGGCTCGGCAGATGCGGATAGCGGACGACGCCCCAAACGGACAGGGCGGTGAGGAGGGCGGCATTGGGGACGAGCCACAGGCGTACGGGAGAGGACAAGACCATGGGGCCGATTGTCCGGCGAACGCGTAAGGGTGGGTAGCCGTTTTACGGTGGTGAGCGGGCGGAGCGCGGCGGCCAGGCAGACGTTGACTGCTGAAAACCACACGGTCGCGATGGTCGGCGACGGCACCAACGACGCTCCCGCACTCGCCCTCGCCGACGTCGGCATCGCCATGGGCGCACACTCCTCCCATGCTGAAACGATCAGCTAGGTCTGGTCGGTTCCAAGGGCGTTGCGGAGGAAGGAAGTTGCCTGGTCGATGGCTCCGCGGGCGGCTTTGGAGTGACTCAGTGAGTTGAGCATCATGAAGTCGTGGACCGTGCCGTCGTAGCGCACCGTGGTCACCGGAACGCCGGCTGCTCGGAGCTTGGCGGCGTACGCCTCGCCCTCATCGCGCAGCACGTCGGCCTCGTCGACGATCAGCAGGGCGGGCGGCAGGCCGGAGAGCTGCTCGGTGGTGGCCTGGTTGGGAGACGCGGTGATCTCCGCGCGTTGGTCCGGGTCGGTCGTGTAGGCGTTCCAGAACCATTCCATCAGCTGGCGGCTCAGGTAGTAGCCGGTGGCGAACTGGTCGTAGGAACCGGTGTCCATGGCCGCGTCGGTGACCGGGTAGTACATCGACTGCTGTACGAACGTGACGTCACCGCGCTCCTTGGCCATGAGGGCGAGTGCGGCGGTCATGTTCCCGCCGACCGACTCCCCGGCCACTGCCATGCGCCGTGCATCCAGCCCCTTGGACGCCCCCTCCCGGGCGATCCACTGCGCGGTGGCGTAGCCCTGCTCGATGGCCACCGGGTAGTGCGCCTCGGGCGACGGCGTGTACTCCACGAAGGCCACTGCCGCACGAGTGCCGACCGCCAACTCGCGCACTAGGCGGTCGTGGGTGCCGGCATTGCCCAGCACCCAGCCACCGCCGTGCATGTACAGCACGACGGGCAGCGTCCCGGTGGCGCCCTGCGGCTTGACGATGCGTACCCCCACATCGCCCACCGATGCCGGAACCGAAACCCACTCCTCGTCGACCGGCAGCTTGTCGACCGGCGCGGCCTGGAGGTCGTCGAGCACCTTGCGCGCTGCGGTCGGTTCCAGCTCGTACAGGAACGGATGTTGTGAGGTTGCGTCGGCGAGTTCCTGTGCCTCGGGCTCAAGAACTATCGAGGCGGTTCGACCAGCCATGGGAATGCTCCCTGGTAAATCCGAGAAACGCATAATAAAGGGCGCGGGGCGCTGGAGAGCGCCGCGCTGCGCTTGGGCTGCGGGGCGGCCGGCAGCGCCTCCGCCCTTGTTCAAGCCCCTGATGGGGGTATTTGTCCATTGTAATTGCCTGCTCTCCGTAGACGCATTCCAAGGGGCCGCCTCGTCCGTTCACCGGCTGGTCCACGGGTTGGGCCCACGAGGCCTACGGCCTTGCCGGACGGCGTGCTCCCGTGGGATGTGGCAGTGGCGGGAGGGAAGGCTCTCGTAGCCAGGCCTCGAAGAGTCCGCTCAGAGGGGTGGCCGTGTGCTGCTGGGCGTGCGTGGTGAAGTCGGTGGTGGTCACGGTGCCGTGGCGGTGGTTTGTGGCCCAGGCCTTGAGCATGCGGAAGAACGGGGCCTCGCCGAGGGCGCAGCGCAGTGCGTGGACCGTCAGGCCGCCTCGTTGGTAGAGGCGGTCGTCGAACATCAGGAGTGCCCCGGGGTCGGCCAGTCGCAGGTTCTGGGGTGCGATGGACAGCAGGCGGTGTGCGGTGGCGGCGTGGTCGGCCGCTGTTCGGCCTCCGGCGTGTTCCGACCACAGCCACTCGGCGTACTTGGCGAAGCCCTCGTTGAGCCAGATGTGCTGCCAGTCGGCGACCGAGACGCTGTTGCCGAACCACTGGTGGGCCAGTTCATGGGCGACCAGGCGTTCCGAGGTGCGGGCTCCGTCGAGGTGGTTGGTGCCGAAGGTGGCGACACCCTGGGCCTCCACCGGGACGTCCAGCTCCTCGTCGGCGACCACGATCGCGTACTCGCCGAAGGGGTAGGCCCCGAAGACGTCCTGGAAGAACTGCATCATCTGGGTCTGCCGGGCGAAGTCCTCGGTGAACTGCGGGCGCAGATGTGCGGGCACGTAGGCGGTCTGGGGCACCGGTGGGTTGCGTTCGTCCGCCGAGGCCGGAGCCTGGGCCGGGGTGGTGAGCGGCACGGTGGTGTATCTGCCGAGGGAGACGGTCATCAGGTAGCTGGAGGTGGGGGCCGGCTGCTCGTAGACCCAGGTGGTGCTGCTCGCCCGGGTGGTGCGGGAGAGGAGCCGGCCGCCGACGACCGCGGTGAACGGGGACGGGGCGGTGAGCGCCACCCGGTAGGAGGCCTTGTCGGCCGGCCGGTCGTTGCAGGGGTACCAGGACGGTGCACCGATCGGCTGGCCGGCCACCAGGGCACCGTCGGTCAGCTCCTCCCAGCCCAGTCCGCCCCAGGGGCTGCGGATCGGCTGGGGGTTGCCGGTGTAGCGCACCTCGATGGTGCAGGACGTGCCGGGGGCGAGTGTCCTCCCCGGGCGGATGCGCAGTTTGCCCGCGCGGTGGACGTAGCGCGCGGTCCGGCCGTCCAGGAGCAGCCGGTGAATCCGCAAGGCAGCGAGGTCGAGGACGATCTCGTCCAGCGGCGCGGGGCCGGTCTGCGTGTGGAGCCGGGCGGAGCCGCTGAGCCGGTTGGACACCGGGCGGTAGTCCAGGTCGAGTTCGTAGCGTTCGACGTGGTAGCGGGCGTCCCCGTGGTCGGGGAAGTACGGGTCCGCGCCGGGGGCCGGGGCCTGCTGGGGGTTCACGGTCGTACTCTCCCTGGCATCGGTGGGCTGATGCTGCGTCGTGGGACGCTGTCTCATTCTCGGGGGCGCCAGGCCTCGATCGGGTTGCCCAGCCACCGGGTGTCGGCGGGGACGGTTTCCGCGCCCATCGCCAAGGACGCCGGGCCGAGCGTGCTGCGCGCCCCGAGCGTGCTGCCGGGCAGCACGATGCCGCCGGGCCCGAGCGTGGCGCCCGCACGGAGCACCACGGTGTCGGTGCGGAGGATGCGGTCGTGGAAGAGGTGGGTCTGCAGCACACAGCCCCGGTTGACGCTCACTCCGTCCTCCAGGGTGACCAGGTCGGCCTCCGGCAGCCAGTACGTTTCGCACCACACGCCGCGGCCGACGGTGGCGCCCAGTCCGCGCAGCCAGAGGTTCGTCAGCGGTGTGCCCGGCACCGCGCCGATCAGCCAGGGCACGGCCAGCACCTCGACGAAGGTGTCGGCGAGCTCCGTACGCCACACGAAGCCGCTCCACAGCGGGTGTCGTGCCCGCCGGAACCGGCCCGCCAGCAGCCACTTCGCCGCGATGGCCACCGCGCAGGCGACGACGCCGGCGGCCGGTAGCACCAGACCGGACAGCAGCGCCGCCACCGCCGTTGAACCGTGTACGGCCAGGTGTGCAAGCGCGGCCAGGGTCAGCAGGCCGAGGCCGGCGGAGACCAGTACCGGCACCAGCCGGCAGGCTTCGACCAGCCCTCGGGCGCGGAGCAGCCGGGCCGGCGGGTCGTAGGTGAGGTGGTGGTCCGTGGTGTCGGCGGAGCGCGGCAGGCGCATCGGGGGCATGCCCAGATACGAGCGGCCCTGCTTCGCCTTCTTCGGGGTGGCGGAGAGCACTCCCACCAGGCACCGGTCGGGGAGGGTGCGTCCCGGCGCGGTCATGCCGGAGTTGCCGAGAAAGGCCCGCTCGCCGATCTCGGCCGTGCCGATCCGCAGCCATCCGCCGCCCAGTTCGTACGGCGCGATCAGGGTGTCATCGGCCAGGAAGGCGCGGTCGTGCACGGTGGTGAGGCTGGGCAGCGCCAGCACCGTGGAGACCTCGACGCGGCGGCCGACCGTCATCCCCAGGGCGCGCAGCCACACGGGGGTGATGAGGCCGGCGTAGAGCGGGAAGAGCTTCTCACGGGCCCGGTCCATGAGCTGGCTGACGGTCCAGGCCTGCCAGCCGGTCCGGCCGTGCAGCGGATACCAGCCGGGCCGGAGGCCGCGGCTCAGGAGCCGGACGACGACGATCAGCAGGGCGCCGTAGGCCAGCCCGAAGGCGAGGATGGCGGGTACCAGCGCGAGGAGCGCTCCGCGGAGGGCGTCGCCGAGGCCGTCCCCGGGGTGGACGAAGCAGCCCGCCACCGCCAGAGCCGGTATCCCGGCCACGATGTGCAGCAGTCCGATGGCCGGGCCGCTCAGTCCGTAGAGCACCACCCACCCGGCACCGCGCGGGGGCTGCTGCTTGGGCCACTGCCGTTCCGCCTTGCCCAGCTTGACGGCCGGCGCCCCGCCCCAGCTCTGGCCGGTCGGCACCCGGGCGGTGACGGCGGAACCGGGAGCGACCTGGGCCCGCTTGCCCACCCGGGCGCCGGGGAAGAGCGTGCTGCGGACACCGACCACCGCGCCCGAGCCGACCTTCACCGGGCCGACCTCCAGCCGGTCCCCGTCCAGCCAGTGGCCGGACAGATCCACCTCCGCCTCGACGGCACACCCCCGGCCCAGCTTGAGCAGTCCGGTGACCGGCGGCGGCGAGTGCAGATCGACCTCCGGCCCGATCCGCGCGCCGAGCGCACGGCCGTAGCGGACCAGCCACGCCCCGGACAGATGGACGGCGCCGCTCAGCTCGGCGAGCCGTTCCGCGGTCCACAGCCGCAGATGCACGCTGCCGCCGCGGGGGTAGCTTCCCGGCCGCAGCCCCCGCAGCAGTAGCCGCGCCCCACCGGCCGCGATGGCCAGCCTCCCCGGCGGGCTGAAGAGCAGCAGGCCACCGGCCGCCACCCACCACCACGAGGCCGTCGGCGCCCATGGATAGCTGCCGCACCACGCCAGGGCGTTGCCCAGGGCCAGCAGCCCCACCGTCCAGCGCAGCCCGACCAGGGTGAACAGCGGCAGCACCAGGAGCAGTTGGACGATTTTGGCCCGGGCGGGGACGGGCGCCACCCGGCGCGCTTCGCTCTTGCCGGGCACGGAACGTTCCAGCAGCCGGGCCAGCTTGCGCAGGGTGGGCTGCTGGTAGATGTCGCTCACGGCCGTGGCCGGGTAGCGGTCGCGGAGCAGGGTGGCGAGCTGGGCGGCGGCCAGGCTGCCGCCGCCGATCACGAAGAAGTCGTCCCGGGCCTCGACGACCGGCACCCCGAGGATCTCGCGCCATCGCTCGGCCAGCCATGCCTCGGTGTCGTTGAGCTGAACGGCCTCCACCGGGGCGCCGGGATCAAGTCCCGCCGTACGGGGCAACGGCCAGGGCAGCGCGGCCCGGTCCACCTTGCCGGAGGTACGGATCGGCAGGGTGTCGACGGTGGCGAGCAGCGGCACCAGGGCGGCGGGCAGCCGGGCGCGCAGCCGCTCGACGGCCGCGGTCCGGTCCCAGCCGCCCTCGGTCACCACATAGCCGATCAGCAGCGGATTGCCGCTGTGCGCGGTCCGGACGGCGGCCGCGGCACCGGTGACGCCGGGCAGTGCCCGCAGGGCCGCGTCCACCTCACCGAGTTCGATCCGCCGGCCACCGAGTTTGATCTGTTCGTCGTCGCGTCCCAGGAAGACCAGTCCGTCGGGGTCGGCCCGTACGAGGTCGCCGCTGCGGTAGGCGCGCTGCCAGCCGAGCGACTCCAGCGGGCCGTATTTCTCCGCGTCCTTGGCGCGGTCCAGGTAGCGCGCCAGTCCGGCCCCGCCGATGACGAGCCGGCCGCTGCGGCCCATGGCGACCGGCACACCGGCGTCGTCCACCACGGCCAGGTCCCAGCCGTCCAGCGGCAGGCCGATCCGGACCGGCCCGTCGCGGGACAGCAGCGCGGCACAGGTGACCACGGTCGCCTCGGTCGGACCGTAGGTGTTCCAGACCTCCCGCCCCTCGGTGACCACGCGCGCCACCAGCTCGGGCGGACACGGTTCGCCGCCGAAGACGAGCAGCCGCACTTCGTTGAGCGCCTCGGCCGGCCACAGTGCCGCGAGCGTCGGCACCGTGGACACCACGGTGATCTCCTGCTCGGTGAGCCACGGTCCGAGGCCCGCTCCGTCACGCACCTGGGAACGGGGCACGGGCACCAGGCAGGCGCCGTACCGCCAGGCGAGCCACATCTCCTCGCACGAGGCGTCGAAGGCGACCGAAAGGCCCGCCATCACCCGGTCACCGGGGCCGATCGGTTCCTCCTGGAGGAAGAGCCCCGCCTCGGCGTCGACGAAGGCCGCCGCGTTGCGATGGGTGACGGCGACGCCCTTGGGCCGCCCGGTGGAACCGGAGGTGAAGATGATCCAGGCGTCATCCGCGGGACCCGGGCGGCACTGGGAGCCGGTGGCGGGGCTGCCCGCCATGGTGAGCTGCCGCCCGGCTTCCAGGACGGCACTCACCGCCGCCTCACTGAACACCAGCTCCGCCCGCTCGTCCGGGTCCTCGGCGTCCACCGGTACATAGGCCGCCCCCGAGGCGAGTACGGCCAGAATGCAGATGTAGAGGTCATTGCTGCCGGAGGGCAGCCGTACCCCGACCCGGTCGCCCACGCCGATCCCGGCCGACGCCAGCCGGCGTCGTAGTTCCTCCACCTCACCGGCGAGCTCCTGGTAGCTCAGGGAGTTCCGTCCGTCGTCCAGAGCCGGCTCGTCGGGATGGATCAGGACAGTCACATCCAGGATGTCCACGAGCGTCCGCGCGGCGGGACCCGTACGTCCGCCGAACACGGCGGGTGAGCCGGCGGCGCGCTCACCGACGGGGTCCTGCTCCAGCACCGTGCGCCCCGACATCAGCTCAACCATGCGTTCCTCGCCCTTCGTTCCCCCATCCACTCCATGGCCGGGGCGGCGGCGGACCAGATGACGTGCACGTCGTACAGCGCGCCTCCGCCCCGGCAGGCACGGACCACGCGCATTGCTCACAGGGGTCACTCGCCTATCCATGTGAATATCCGGCATCCCGTGATACCCGGCGAGGATTATGGGCAAAAGGGTTGTTTTGCCCCTGTGGGGGCCTGCTTCTTCCCTCGGCGGACCGAAGGCGGGTCACCCATTCGGCCCCCGGCGTGGTGCGTCGCGTCAGGCGTCCGGTCCACGCTTCTCTCAAACCCCCATGGGAAAAGGAGTGGTACCGGTGATGCCGTTGGCCGACGACTGGCTGGTTCCATGGGTGGCGAAGGCTCACTCGGCCCTCGAAGGAGGACCACTGGCCGCCTTCCTCGCGGACCTTGCCACCGCCTCCCCCGCCCTGGGACGCGCCACGGCACACATCATCAGCCTCCCCATGCACTCCGCCGCACTCGCCTTGCGCACGTCCCCCGAGGGCCTCACCACGGCCTTGACGCAACTCAGCGAGGCCGGTCTGCTTGCGTGCGCCTATGAGGGCGACTCGGACGGTGCGTATGTCACGATCACGCTGCTGCCCGGCGGCGCATCCTGGTGAGCGGGTCCGGCGTGGAATTCGCGTGACCCCGGTCGCACGAATCGCGCTTCCGGGGTCGCTGCGTCCGGCTCCTCCGTGAGTGACGGTGCAGCCGGCACCGACCACCCACACGCTAGGAGTTCGACTGGGGTGTCGGGAGCGGGACGCGGGTCCGTCACCCGATCAATCGGGCCACGTCTTCTTCCTGCCGTGCGCCCGTCTCCTTGACTTGGTACAGCTCGGGCACGGACACCTTGATCGGTTCTTGGGTGGTCCGTGCGATCACTACGACCACGGGCTCGTTCGGGTCCGGGTTCTCCTCGCGATGCGGGACGAACGGGGGGACAAGCAGGAAGTCGCCAGGCTCGGCGGAGATCCGTACCTCCTGTATGCCGTCGTGGAAGACGAACACGGGGTGACCGCTGACCACGTAGATCCCCGCCTCGGACTCGCCGTGATGGTGGTTGTCCGTTGCACTCAACGGTGCATTCTCCACCAGGCCCATCCAGAGCTTCTTCGAGCCGACTGTGCCGCCGCTGATGGCGGCATGGCCATCCAACTCGCCGGCTCGAATGTGGTGGACGCGGTTGCCCAGCTGCCCGTTGCCGTCTGCGCTCAGTGCGGATATGACGCCTTCATGGGTGGTCATCGGTGGCCTCCTGATTGTTGTCGACGGCCTTTTGGCCGAGCATCAGGCTGCGACCACCGCGCCCGCAGCTACAACTATCGTTGCTGTAATGGCAACGCGCGCCTCCGGAACCAAGACGTCCCGCCCGGGCAGTCGCTAGTCACAGACGAGATGATCTCGATGTGGCTGATGTGATCACAGCGTTGGAGTCGTCCTGGGCAGCCGCGTTCGCCGGACCCTCGCCGGATAACGGCCCAGCCGCCGGCCGAGTCGGAACCGCGGTGGCCGGCCAGATCACTCCGTTACGGGCAGGCACTCGGCGAGCAGGTCGACGATGTCGCGCCAGGCGCGCTGCGCGTGTCGTGGGTGGTAGCCGACCCCCGGGCGCACGGTGTGGTCGACCGATGGGTGGTGGAAGGCGTGCAAGGCTCCCCCGTAGACCGTGAGGCGCCAGTCGACGCCTGCGGCCTGCATCTCGGCGGCGAACGCCTCCCGTTGAGCGGGCGGCATGATCGGGTCTTCCGACCCGACCCCGGCCCACACTGGGCAGCGAATGTGTGCCGCCTCGCCCGGACGGCCCGTGGTCAGTGCGTTGACTGTCCCGATCGCGCGCAGGTTGACGCCTTCGCGCCCGAGTTCCAGCCCGATGGCGCCCCCGGTCCCGTAGCCGACGGCGGCGATCCGTTCGGGGTCCGTCCGCGGTTCGGCGCGCAACACGTCGAGCGCCGCGTGGCCGATGCCCCGCATCCGGCCGGGGTCGGCGAGCAGCGGCATGCAACGGGCCAGCATCTCCTCGGGTTCGCCCAAATAGCGCCCGCCGTGGAGGTCGAAGGCCAGCGCTACGTACCCCAACTCGGCGAGCGCATCGGCCCGGCGGCGCTCGACGTCGCTCAGCCCCGTGCCCTCTGGTCCGAGCAGCACCGCGGGCCGGCGGTCGGCACCGGCCGGGAGCGCGAGGTGCCCGCTCATCGTCAAACCGTCGGCCTGGTACTCGACCGTACGCGTCGTAATCGTCGTCATGCGACTGGACTGTAGTGATGATCAGGCCCGGCCGGACTGGCGTTCACCACTGGCAGAACAGCACGGGTGCACCTCTGAAGTGCGGCGGGGGCTCACAAGATCCATCACAAAACCCGCTCCCGCGCCAGCTCTGCGGCACCAATGAACCCCAGCTGCCCGACCGCGTCCTCGCCGTACACCCGGTAGCGGGCAGGGGGGCCGGTCAGTGGGCAGGAGCCCGGCGCCACACACGTCATTCGCGGTTCAGGTACACGAGACCTTGGATGGTGGCCAGGCGGGTGTGCAGGGTGGGCTCTGGGGCCGGAGTGCTGGTGAGCAACAGGACTCGGATTGCCGGGTGTTCCGGTGCGTAGAGGTTGCCCTGGCCGTCATCGCCGGGGACAACCGTCCGAACCGCCGCCCATGACCACACGCCTAACTGCGCGAGACTGCGCGGGCTTCACTTCAAAGCACGCGGATGGCCTGGTTGCTGTCACGTTCGCGCCTGGCCAGCGCGTGGAGTACCGCCTGATCGCCGTGCCGGTCGCGGGCCGCTGCGACAAGGACGTCGACGGCGAGGGCGAGCGTGGCTGAGGGAGTCTGACACTCCTCGCCCACACTCAGTGCCAGGTCCTCAAGGTGCACTGCCAGCTCGACACACCGGGTCTGGAGGTAGCCGTCGAGCAGCATCTCCTCTCCCGGCCGGTGGAGGATGGCGACGTGTCGATCGGCCGGCTCCTCGCCCAGCCGCTGTACCAGCCGCTGCCACGCCGTCCGTGCCTGCTCGGCCACCAAGGCGGGGCCGGCCGCGGCCGTCTCCTCGCTCCGCTCACGCACGCCCACATTGAGCGCGGAGTCCGGCACGGTGGTGCCGACGAGACGCGCGTAGTAGTGCACCGGCGACACCGGCTGCGCGCCGTTCACCTCACCGTCAAGGAACCATTCGACCTGCAGGATGCTGCGCGCCAGGTGACCGGCCAGGCCGCCGACCGACATCCCCGACAGCACCGAATCCTCACCCCAGCAACGCGCCACCCGCTCCGTGGCCAGCAGCTCCACGGCTCGCTCGGCAGCCAGCAGGTACGCATTGCGTATCTCATCAGTCATGCGAGGCATCTTGCCCGCACCTGGAACTCCGCAACCGAGGTATCCATATGGTGGAGTGGCTGCCGAATTTTCGACGCAGTCAGGTGAACACGCAGGCCAGGTGCGGGAGTTCGGGTGTGGAGCGGCTCCGCTATGCGGTGAGGCGAGAGGCATCCCCTACCTGAAGGCCCTCCGCCACTCACAGCTTTTGGCGTCCCACAGGATCAATACCCTCCCACCGTCGGGGGAGGGTGCGGCCAGGGCCTCCAGATTGACACGGGTCAGCGCTTCCAATGCTGCGTCAGGAAGCCCCGAAGGGACCTCAAATGTCAGTCGCCCATCGCCCTCGTCGATGACCGTCAGGGACTCTCCCCTGTCCACCACCGGTGGTGTACCCGATCCGGGGCCCCGAACCCAGCGAGCGACCAGCTGCCGGGCGGCTTCGAAGGCGCGGTTGCCGGCCTGGGTCGCGAGTGCCTGCATGAAAGGGAGTACTGCCGCCGTACCCACGGCGGTGAGGACCACCTCGGCAGACCCAGGACTACCAGGATTGGCGGGTCTGTAGTCACCGGTCCCGACGCCCGCCCCGCCGGTGAGGTGGCTCTGCTCTCTCGATATCGCCTCTTCTGCTAAGCCGCGGAACGCGGCCGACTCAGTCGGCTCCACCGCCATGTTCCCCTCCCCATCAGTTAGTTACGCTCCACTTCGTAGCCTAACCGTCTGGCTGCTCCCGTAGCGTGACCGGTCCGTTCGACGGGTGGGGCAGTGGCCGGTTCTGATTCCCACCGGCGGCAAGACAGCGGTCACGAGGGGGCCGGGGACGGGCGAGAAGGGCGTCCCCACTCGTCAGCCCTCCCGAGTCACTCCCTGGCGGAAGAGTGGCGTAGGTATCAGGGCGGCGAATGCGATCTGAGCCATGGTCTGCCAGATGATTTCGGGCGGGCCGAGGTAGAGGAGGGGCCAAGCGCAGAGGATCAGCGGGAGGGCGAGCAGCACACGGAACAGGGCCATGCCCATGCGCTTGTGGAGTGATACCGCGACAACCGCGATGAGCAGGGTGGGGATGCCTATGAGTGGCAGCACGTCCAGCCCCAGCGTCACGCTCTTCAGGAGATTGTCTTCCCGCCCGTCCGTCAGCGAGCTGGCCACCCAGGCTGCGGTGTGGAGGGGCACGTACATGAGCACGCACCACCCCGTCCGACCCAGAACATGCCCCAGTCTCTGGGCGTTTCCCTGCGGCACTGCCATCCACCCCCACGACCCAAGCCTCTGTATGCGAACGCATTCAACGTAGCCCACGGGTTCGATTACCAGGTGAGCGCGTCTGGGGCCGTGATCGCCGTCAGCCCGCTTGCTGAGGTGTGGTGGGAACTCGGCGGGAGGTTGTCCCGACTACTGAAGCAGGTGGCGGAGGTTCGTCCGCTCACCGAGTGGACCTGGGAGGGTATCGATGCGTTCTCGTGTGTGGGGCGGTACGGCGGCCGTTGTACTGGGCGGCCTGCTGGTCGCCGGCTGCGGCGGCGGGGAGAAGGGGGCGGCGGACGAGGGCACCGGGAAGGCTGGGAAGTCCGCGGCCGGGGGCTACCCGGTCTCCGTCACCGACTGCATGGGGGCCAAGACCACCTTCTCCGACGCCCCGAAGGGGATCGTCACCAGCAACGCCTCCAGCCTGGAGCTGCTGCTCCGCCTCGGCGCCGGGGACAAGGTGATCGGCACCGGCTTCCCGCCCGGCAAGGGCACACTGCCCGGCGCGCTGGATGCGCAGGGGCAGAAGGTGAAGGTGCTCAGCAAGAACGTGATCCCGAAGGAGAAGCTCCTCGGCTCCGGCGCCGACGTGTACATCGACACGTTCGCGTCCATGGGGGGCATGGGCGGGGGAGGGATGGGTGATGCGCCGACCCCGGAGGAGTTCGAAGCGGCCGGCATCAAGCACATCTACCTGAAGTCCACTGCCTGTGCGGCGCAGGGCAAGAAGCCCGTGACGGATCTGTCGGCGGTCGAGGCGGACATCACCTCGCTCGGCGCGGTCACCGGCACGAGCGCCAAGGCGAAGGAACTCGTCGCGGGGATGAAGGAGAAGGTCGGCGCGGTCCAGAAGGCGGTCGGTGGTACGGCGGCGGGCAAGCGGCCGACGTACTTCTTCTTCGACTACGACGCCGGCACCAAGCAGCCCACCGTCGTCTGCAACCGCCAGGTCGCCAACGCGGTGATCACTCTGGCCGGGGCCCGCAACGCCTTTGCCGGCTGCGATGGCGACAACAAGCAGGTGGGCTGGGAGCAGGTGATCGCCAAGAACCCGGACTGGATTCAGCTCGGTGTGCGCGGCCGGGGCAGTGAGGCGACGGACAAGAAGGCGTTCGACGAGGCCCAGAAGTGGCTGGAGTCCAACCCGGCGACCAAGGGGCTGAAGGCGGTCAAGGAGGGCCACTTCCTGCGCATCGCCTCCGAGCCGACCACGATCGCCGGCGTCGAGAACGCCGAGACGGTCGAGAAGATCGCCAAGACCCTCTACCCGGGCAAGGTCGGCTAGCCGTGCTCTCCACGTTGTCCGCCTCCCGCCGCAAGACCACCGACGAGGGCCAGGACCAGGGCCAGGGCCAGGACCAGGACGCACGCAGTCTGCCCGCCGGGCCGCTGGCGGTCGTTCTCGTCCTCGCGCTGCTCGCCGCGCTGACGGCTGCCGTGGCCTGGGGATCGACGTCCATCTCGCCCGGCGAGGTGTGGAGCGTGGTGTGGCGGCGACTGTCCGGCGAGGCCCCGCGGCCGGGCACGAACGACCTGATCGTGTGGCAACTGCGCGTCCCCCGTGCCGTGCTGGCCGCGCTCGTGGGTGCCGGACTCGGTGTCGTCGGCACGGCGGTGCAGGCGCTGGTGCGCAACCCGCTGGCCGACCCGTACCTGCTGGGCATCTCCAACGGAGCGTCCCTCGGAGCGGTCGCTTCCCTCGTCCTCGGTCTCGGCGCGGGCGGGGCGCTCGGCCTGGGGCTGTCGGGTGCGGCCTTCGCCGGAGCCCTGGCCACCTTCGCCCTCGTGTGGGCCGTCGCCCGGAGGGGCGGGGGCTTCGCACCGCTGCGCCTGGTGCTCGCCGGGGTGGCGATCGGCCAGTTCCTGTCCGGCTTCACGAGCTTTCTGGTGTTGCAGGCCGGGGACGAGCAGCAGACGCACAGTGTGCTGTTCTGGCTCATGGGCAGCCTGAGCGGCGCGAGTTGGCCGGTGCTGGCCATGCCCGCGATCGTGGTGCCGCTCACCCTGCTGTGGCTTCAGGCGCGGGCCCGGGGGCTGAACGCCCTGATGATGGGCGACGAGACCGCGGCAGGGCTCGGCGTCCATGTCTCCCGGCTGCGCCGCGAGCTGTTCACGGTGACCAGTGTGCTGACCGGCGTCCTGGTGGCGGTGTCCGGCGCGATCGCCTTTGTCGCGCTGATGGTGCCGCACGTCTGCCGCCTGGTCGTCGGTGGCGACCACCGTCGCCTGCTGCCGGTCTCGGCGCTGTTCGGGGCGTTGCTCCTGGTGGTGGTCGACATCGTCTGCCGTACGGCGATGGGCTCGCAGGAGTTGCCGGTCGGCGTGGTCACCTCACTCATCGGGGCTCCGGCCCTGCTGTATCTGCTGGACCGACGCCTTGGGAGCGGCAGTTGAGAATCGACATCGAAGACCTGAGCATCGCCTACGCCGGTCGTACGGTCGTGGCGGGAGCCCATCTGGTCGCGGCCGAGGGCGAGATCACCGGCCTGGTCGGGCCGAACGGCAGTGGCAAGTCCACGCTGTTGCGCACCGTCTACCGGCACTTGAAGCCCACCGCCGGACGCGTCCTGCTGGCCGGTACCGACCTGCGCGAGCTGTCCGCGGTCCAGTCGGCGAGGCATGTGGCGGCGCTGCCGCAGGAGAGGCAGAGCGACTTCGAACTGACCGTCCGCGAGGTCGTCGCGATGGGACGCACACCGTACAAGCGGGCCTTCGCGGGGGATGACGCCACCGACCGGGACATCGTCGCCCGAGCGCTCGCGGACGTGGGCATGACTGCTGCGGGCGGACGGCGGTTCACGGCCCTGTCCGGTGGCGAACGCCAACGCGTCCTGCTGGCCCGCGCGTTCGCCCAGGACCCCGACCTGCTGGTGCTGGACGAGCCGACCAACCACCTCGACATCCGCCACCAGGTCGAACTGCTCGCCCTGCTGAGGGCCCAGCGCCGTACGACGCTGGTGTCGCTGCACGACCTCAACGCCGCCGCCTCCGTGTGCGACCGACTGCATGTCCTGCACGGCGGAGTGGTGATCGCCTCCGGACCGCCGCGCGAGGTCCTCACTCCCGCCTTGCTGGCCGAGGTGTTCGGCGTGCGGGCGGCGGTGGTCGACCACCCGCTCACCGGTGATCCACTGATCGCCTTCGACCACCAGACACCGGCCGGAACGGAGACGCCCGCGCCGGCGGAGGCACTCACCGGAGGATGACCGCGGGCCGGGCAGGAGACGACAGCTCCTGCCCGGCCTGTGGGGTGGGCTCAGGTGCCCGGCCGTTGTATGGGGTCAGGCGGCGACCGAATCGGCCACGACGTAACCGGCCTCGACGATGGCGGCGCGCAGCTGCGAGTCATCGAGGTCCGTGCCGTGCACCGTGACGCTGTTCGCGGCGAGATCGACCACGACCTCGCTCACCCCCGGTACCTCGGAGACTTCTTCCGTGACGCTCGCTACGCAGTGCTCGCAGGTCATGCCGGTGACGTTGTACTGCTTCTGGGCCATGGGGAACTCCTGGGGGCGGGGGGCTTTCGCCGGTGTACGGAACCGTGGAGGGGTGTTCAGATCGACGCCCTCACCTCAGGAGTCGGCTGAGTGGAGTCCTGAGTTCCACGGCGGGTGGTGCTTGGGGAGAAGTCTGCTCCGGAACGCGGAAAGGAGTCTGTGTCCCGCAGAGAAAGCCATCCCTGCCGTCATGTTCTCGGGCATCACCGGGAACTCCCCCCATTCCTGCCCCGACTTATGGAGCGAGGCTGCTGCCCGGCAGCCCACCCGTGGCAGTGAGGGGGAGAAGGGTGACCAACGACGGTCCCGGTGTGGAACGGACCGGTCACATGGCTGTGGGCGGGGACCGCTGGCCGCTGGTCGCCGTGGCGGGTCTGCTGGCATTCGTGGCGATGCTCGACATGAACATCGTCAACGTGGCTCTGGCCGATATCGCTGACGGTCTGCAGGTGTCCACCGCGACCGCTCAATGGGCGGTGCTGGGCTATCAACTGCCGGTGGTGGCACTGCTGTTGCCCGTGGGCCGGTGGCTCGACGGGGTGGCGCTGCGCTCCGCCGTGCTGGCGGCGATCTGCGGGTTCGGCCTGTGCAGCGCCCTGGCTGCCGCGGCGCCCTGGATGGCCTGGTTGATCGCCGCCCGTCTGCTGCAGGGCGCTTTCGGTGCGGCGCTGTTCGTGCTGATGCCGGTTCTCGCGATGCGTTCGGTACGGCCGGAGCTGCGCGGACGGGCGATGAGTGTGCCCGCAACCCTGGGGCCGCTGGGCGCGGTGATCGGGCCCGCCGTGGGCGGCATGCTGCTGGATCACCTGGGCTGGCGCTCCGTCTTCCTGGTGAAGATCCCGTTCTGTGTGCTCGCCCTGGTCGTGGTCTGGCGGACGATGCGGCGGGACGGGGGACTGCGGGCTCCTGACCGCCGGTCGGTGGCCGACGCGCTGCTCGTCGGCACGGGTGCAGCGATCGTGCTGCTGGCGTTGACGCTGGCGCCGGACGGCCCGGCCTGGCTGCTGCTCGCGCTCGCCGCCGTACCGCCGCTGTGGTGGTGGCTGCGCGGGCCGGGCGGGCGTCCGGTGGCCGGAGCGCTCCGGACGGTGGGACTGGTCCGGGCGCACGGGGCCGTGCTGACGCTGGCCGCCGGATTCGCCGCCATGCACTACGTCGTCGCCCTGCACCTTCAGCGCGATAACGGTGTCAGTGCCACCATGACCGGGCTGACCGTGCTCGCCTTCCCCCTCGGCATGGGGGTGGCCGGGCCGCTCGGCGGACGCCTCGCAGACCGATACGGCGCCCGGCCGATCGCGGTCACCGGCGCCGCCCTCACCGCCGCCGGCCTGTTTCTGCTGCTTCCGCTGGGCGACGGCTGGGCGCCGCTGGACGTGGCCTGGCGGCTGGCGCTGGCGGGCGTCGGGCTGGGCCTGAACGGGGGCCCGACCCAGGCCCTCGTCATGGGCGCGGCGCCACCCGACCGGATCGCGACGGTGGGGGCCACGGTGCAGCTCGCCCGCAGTCTCGGCTTCACCCTCGGCCCCGCCCTGGCCACCGCCGCCTGGGGGCTGACCGGACCTGACACGGGCGTACGGGCCGCACTCGCGCTGGCCGCCCTCGCCGCGTGCCTGTCCGTACCCCTGCTCGCCCTGCCCGGCAGCAGGCCCGCTTCCGTCCCCGAGAACGCGACCGACACGACGTCGGCCACTCACGACTGACCCAGGAGACACTCCTATGTGCGGAATCACCGGATGGGTGTCCTTCCACCACGACGCCCGTATCCAGGGCCCGGTACTCGATGCCATGACGGCCACCCTCACCCCACGGGGGCCGGACGCGTGCGGGGTCTGGCTCGGCGAGCACGCTGCGATCGGTCATCGCCGCCTGGCCGTCATCGACCCGGCCGGCGGCGTGCAGCCGATGACCGACCGGCCCGACCGCCCGGCCACCGTGCTCAGCTACAGCGGCGAGGTGTACAACCACCACCAGCTGCGCGCCGAGCTGCGCGGCCGGGGGCACCGCTTCCACACCCGCAGCGACACCGAGGTGGTGCTGCGCGCGTACGCCGAATGGGGCGCGGACCTCGCCGACCACCTGGACGGCATGTTCGCCCTCGCCGTCTGGGACGAGCGCGCCCAGCGGCTGCTGCTGGTACGCGACCGCCTCGGCGTCAAACCGCTGTACTGGGCCGCCGTCGACGGCGGCCTGGCCTTCGCCTCCGAGCCCAAGGCCCTGTTCGCCCACCCGGAGATCCGGCCACGGGTGGACGCCGACGGGCTGCGGGAGGCGTACAGCCTGCTCTTCAACACCGGGCCGACGGTGTGGTCCGGAGTGCGCGAGGTGGAACCCGGCGGCCTGCTCGTACTGGACCGCGACGGCATCCGCGAACGCCGCTACTGGCAGCTGGCGGCCGAGGTTCACGACGACGACCGGGACACGGCCGTCGAACGGATCGGTGAGCTGGTCGGCACGGCCGCCCGCAGTCAGCTGGAGGCCGACGTCCCGCTGTGCAGCCTGCTGTCCGGCGGCATCGACTCCACCGTGCTGACCGCGCTGCTCGCCGACGAACTCCGGCTGCGCGAAGGACCGGACGCCCGCATCCGCTCCTACGCCGTCGACTACAGCGACCAGGCCGAGCAGTTCACCGGCGACGTCCTGCGCACCGGCCACGACACCCCGTACGCCGCCGAGGCCGGCACCTACATCGGCACCGAGCACAGCACGGTCGTCCTCGACCCGCTCGCGCTGCTCGACCCCGAGCACCGCACGGCGGTCGTCGCGGCGAGGGACTCGCCGATCGGTGTCGGCGACATGGACACCTCCCTGTATCTCCTCTTCGGCGAGATCCGCCAGCACTCCACCGTGGCCCTCTCCGGCGAGGCCGCGGACGAGGTGTTCGGTGGCTACCCCTGGTTCCACTCACCGAAGGCACTGAGCGCGGCCACCTTCCCGTGGCTGCTCGTCACCGGCGACGAGGCCGCCATGCCGCTCAACCCGGCGCTCGACCTGCGCATCGGGGAGTTCCGCGACGACACCTACCGCAGCGCGCTGGCCGCCGTGCCGCACCGTGACGACGAGACCCCCGCCGAGCACCGGCAGCGCGAGATGCAGCACCTGTCCCTGACCCGCTGGCTGCGTCAACTCCTGCACCGGAAGGACCGGTTGAGCATGGCGCAGGGGCTGGAGGTCCGCGTCCCCTACTGCGACCACCGCCTCGTCGAGTACGCCTTCGCCACGCCCTGGAAGCTGAAGAGCTTCGACGGCCGGGAGAAGAGCCTGCTGCGCGCCGCCGGCGCCGGGCTCGCGCCCGACTCCGTGCTGCACCGGCCCAAGAACCACTACCCGGCCACTCACCACCCCGCCTACAACCGCGGCCTCCAGGACCTGGCACGCGACGCCCTGGCCACCGATCAGGTCCGGTCCCTGGCCGACGAGACCCACCTCAAACCCTGCCTCGACATCCCGCCCGACCAGCTGGAATGGGGTCACCGCCTCCGCCTCGAACGCGTCGTCGACCTGGCCCTGTGGCTGGACCACTACCAGCCCGAAATCGCCCTCTGAGGAGCCTTCGCATGACCCTCCACGAACCCGAGACGGCCCCCGAAGCGCTCCCCGAGCCCGTGCCGCTGATGGGCTGCCCCTACAAGAGCAACCCCTACCCGCTCTACGAGCGGATGCGCGAGGCCGGGCCCGTCCACCGCGTGCTCTTCCCCAGCGGGGTGCAGGCCTGGCTGGTCACCGGCTACGAGGCCGCGCACGCCGCCCTCAACGACGACCGCCTGGGCAAGAACCACGACCGCGGCAACGACCGCTGGCGCGCCCGCGCCTCGATCATGCCCGAGCCGCAGCACTCCCAGCTCCAGGTCCACCTCCTCCACCAGGACCCGCCCAAGCACACCCGTATGCGGCGCTTCGTCACCGACGCCTTCACCCCGCGCCGCATCGAGAGCCTCCGCCCGCGCTTCCAGGAACTCGCCGACACCCTCCTCGACGCGCTCCCCGACACCGGCCCCGCCGACCTGGTCACCGGCTTCGCCGCCCCCTTCCCCTTCCAGGTCCTCGCCGCAGTCATCGGCCTGCCGCAGGACCTGGCCGCCCGCTTCGACCGGGACTGGGGCAAGGTCGTCCAGCCCGTCGGCCCCACCGATCCCGGGCGCCCTCAGTACGAAGCCAGGCTGCACGGCCTGCAGGGCTACATAGCCGACGTCGTCGCCCACAAGCGCGAACACGGGGACGACGACCTGCTCAGCCGCCTCGTCGCGGCCCGGGACCGCGGCGAACTGTCCCAGGAAGAGCTGGACTCCATGATCTTCCAGCTCCTCGTCGCCGGGCAGGAACCGGTCACCAACCAGATCACCACCGCGCTGGTCGCCCTCTTCCGCCACCCCGACCAGCTCGCCCGCCTGCGTGACGAATCAGATCTGCTGCCCCGCGCGGTCGAGGAACTCCTCCGCTACGACAGCGCCTTCGAGCTGACCACCTGGCGCTTCTTCGACCAGGACAACGATCTCCACGGCACCGAAGTCCCGGCGGGCGACTCCGTGATCGTCTCCCTGTGCGCCGCCAACCGCGACCCGCGCCGCTTCCCCGACCCCGACACCCTCGACCTCGACCGCGCCCCCAACCCCCATCTCGCCTTCGGCCACGGCATCCACTTCTGCCCCGGCGCCGCCCTCGCCCGCGCCGAACTCCAGATCGCCCTGGGCACCCTGCTCACCCGGCTCCCGGGCCTCCACCTCGCCGTCAAGGACGAAGACCTCGAATGGACCCCGGCCGTCCTCGGCCGGGGCACCCCCGATCTGCCCGTCGGCTACGACCGACGCCTCTGACACCGTCCGCCGACCGCCCGGGGCCGGCCACACCGCCCGCCCCGGACCCGACTGACCGACTCGCCAGACCGACAGACGGCGCCTGGCCGAACGCCACGGCGTCATGCCGTCACGCCCTCCCGGAGGAACGACATGTCGCCGACGACCACGCCGGACACCCTCTCCACAAGAGTCAGCACCACGATCCTGAGCCTGCTGCTGCCGCACCACCGCACCACCGACCAAGCTCCCACCTCGGCCGACAGCTTTCCCCGTCAACTGCGCCAGATCTCCGACTTCATACGCGACGGCGCCCCCATCGTCTTCACCCTGCCCGGCTTCCCCTGCAAGTCACCCAACCCCGCCAAAGTCCTCGGACACCTCCCCGACCAGGGAGAACGCCTCTCCCTCAGCTTCCTGCACGCCCTGTGCACCGAGATCGAGCGGAGCTACCCGCCCGGCGCCCGCGTGATCATCTGCTCCGACGGCCACGCCTTCGGCGACCTCATCGGCGTCCCCGACACGCACGTCGACGCCTACGCGGACGAACTACGTACCCTCATAGCCCAGTTGAGCCTGACGAACCTGTCCGTATTCGACCTGCGCGACGTACTCGGCGACCTCCCGCACGACACCCAGCGCGCCCACCTCCACGAGCGCTACGCCCCCACTCGGGAAGTCCTGCGCGCCGAAGTCCGCGCCGACGACACCACACTCGCCCTCTACCGGGGGATCACCCGCTTCCTCGTAGCGGACACCGCCGGTCACACGGGCACCCGCTCCGCCCTCCAGCGCGAGTGCCGGCAGCGTGCCTACGGCGTCATCCAGCGCAGCCGGGCCTGGGGCGACCTGATCGCCGACCACCATCCCCGCTCCGTACGCCTGTCCATCCACCCCCAGCCCATCGGCGCCCTCAAGTTCGGTATCCGCCTCCTCGACGCCCCCGACGCCTGGACCACCCCCTGGCACTCGGCAGCCCTTCGCCGCAGCGACGGCACCTGGACCCTCATGCCCCGGGCCAAGGCCGCCCTGCTGGGCCGCCTGATCGAGCGCGACGGCAGACCGAGCCACTTCGCCCAGGACTGATCGTCGCTCGCCGGGTGGCTCTCCGGGGGCTCGTGAGCCGGAGCACGCCAGGCCGGCAGGTACCTCGCGTTCACAGATCTGGATGCTTCGTCGCCACCTGGTAGTACCCCGAGTGGAACACCAGAGGGGGCCCGCCCTCGGCCTCGAACTGTTCGACCTCGCCGAGGAAGACGATGTGGTCGCCGGCGTCGAGGCGTTGGACCGTGCGGCACTGGAAGCGGGCGACCGCGCCGTCCAGGAGAGGGGTGCCGGCGATACCGGGGGTGGTGGGGGTGCCGCGGAACTTGTCGTCGGCCGGGGTGGCGAACTGGCGGGAGAGGTGGTGCTGGTCGGCGGCCAGTACATGCACGGCGAAGTGCGAGGCGTCGGTGAAGTCCGGGAGGCTCGGGCTGTTTTTGCCGGGGCACCACAGGACGAGGGGCGGGTCCATCGAGACGGAGGTGAAGGAGTTCGCGGTCATGCCGACGTGGCGGCCGTCGGGAGCGCGGGCCGTCACCACCGTCACGCCGGTGGCGTACTGGCCCAGCGCGCGGCGCAGCTCGCGGCCGTCGAAGCGGGCGGCGTGCTGGGCACGCTTCTCGGCGAGGAAGCGGTGGGCCTCGGCCTCCTCGAACCACCAGCGGTAGAGGGTGCGCGGGTCGTCGAACCCGGCGGCGAGGGCGCCGGCGACAGCGGGGATTTCGGCAGCCGCGGACAGGAGGTCGTGGTGGTGCGGACTCAGCTCCGCCAGGAGGGAATTGGTCCAGCCGACGGCCCATTGAGCCCAGCCGCGCCAGAAGTTGTCGAAGGTGCGCTGCATCCACTGCGGGGTGAATGCGGCGGTGCCGTGGCGGAGGATGCTGTCGAGGTAGTGGGCCGCGGCCTGGGCCGCGTTGTTCGAGCCCTGGCCGGTGATCGGATCGTTGAGGACGACGGCGTCGGCCATGCCGAGGACATGCCGGCCGGAGGCCAGTCGCGCGACGGGGTACCGAACGGTCGGCGTGAACCTTCCGCGCAACACCCCGCCACTGTCGGTGAGCCGGGCGTGCCGATAGCGCTCGTATGCGTCGGGGAAGAACCGGTGGAGGATCTCCAGTGAGCGGGCGAGGTGGCCTTCGGGCGAACGGATGTCGTCCCAGCAGTCCATCGGGCCGCCGGGGACACCTTCGAAGACCATGATGTCGCAGGGCCCGGTCGTGGTGAGGGCCGGAAAGCAGAAGAACTCACCGACGCCGGGGACCAGGCGGTAGTGGACGGCGTCCGCCCCCTCCCGCGGTGCCGCTCCCGTGACGTACGTCAGAGCCAGCGCACGGCGCGGCCGGTCGTACGGGGAGAGTTCGGAGTTGCGCGGGAAGAGTTGGCTCAGCTCGCCCTTGCCCGTGGAGACCACGACGAGATCGTGCGTACGGGCGTACCATTCGAGGTCGTTGACGCCTGCCTCGTGCAGCACGATCTCGCCGTGGCCACCGTCCGCGAACTGCTCGATCCAGGCGGCACACTTGACCCGCTGGTCGACGGAGTGGGCAGGGCCCTCCAGCGGCGCCCGCCAGGACACCTCCGGAGTGCCGTGCGGACCGATGAGAGAGAACGCGATGCCGGAGATGTCCGGGGCCTGGTCCTCCCAGTGGTGCAGTCCGAGTTCGCGCTCGCTCTGCAGCGCGGTCTCGAACATGCACTGGCTGGACATGACCGGGCCGCGACGTATCTCGTCGGGGCCGCGGTCGGTGACCAGGGTGACGTCATAACCGTGCGCCTGGAGTCCCAGAGCGAGTTGGGCACCCGCCTGCCCGGCTCCGACCACCGCGATCCTTCTCATGTCTCCTGCAGTCCTGCTCTCGTTACGTATCTGTACGTATCCGCATGTTGCTGACGTGGCGTCAATTCGCCGTGGCCGGCTCTTGACGGACTGCTCAGCCGCCGACCTCGGTCAGGTAGTTCTTCGCGGCGACCGGGTCCATGAACCAGTGGAAGAGGTCGCGCGGGTCGTCGAAGCCGTTGACGAAGCGGGCGGCGATACGGGAATTGGCGCTCGCCGCGCCGAAGAGCTCCAGGACGTGCTGCGGCGGGGCACCGAGCATCGCGTTGGTCCAGGTCGTGGCGGACTGCGCGTTGTCCCAGAAGCGGCCGAAGGCCAGCTCCATGAACGCCGCGTCGTACGGGCGCTCGCCGTGGTCCAGGATGCTGGCGAGGTAGGAGGCCGCGCACTTCGAGGCGTTGTTGGACCCCTGGCCGGTGATCGGGTCGTTGAGGACGACGACGTCGGCGAGGCCGAGCACCTGCGCGCCGGAGGGCAGCGTGGCGACGGGCTTGCGGACGGTCGGCGCGAAGCGGCCCGCGAGGGTGCCGTTCTGGTCGGTGAGCGTGACATCGGTGCAGCGCTCGGCCTCCCACGGAACGTACGTCCGCAGCAGCTCCTGGAACGTCGCCAGCTGCTGGTCGGGGGTGAGCCCGTCGAAGCAGTCGAGCGGGCCACCCGGGACGCCCTCGAAGAACATGATGTCGCAGGGGCCGCTGGTGGTGAGGCTGGGCATGGTGAAGTACTCACCCACACCGGGGATGACGTTGAAGCTGACGCCGGGCCGGTCGGGGAGCGGTGCCATGCCGGTGACGTACGCCAGGGCCAGCGCGCGCTGCGGAGCGTCGTACGGGGAACGCATGGCGTCCCGCTCGAACAGCCCGGCGATCTCGCCCTTGCCGGCTGCGACGATGACGAGGTCAGAATCGGCGGCATAGCGCTCCAGGTCCTCGATGCCGGCCTCGCAGAGCTCCAGACGGCCGCCGCGGCGCGCGAACTCGCCCATCCAGAGGGGCATTTTGACGCGCTGGTCGATGGAGCGGGCGGTGGCCTCCAGGCGGGCGTCGAAGGAGAGCGCCCGGCCGCCCTGGCCGTCGGCGATGTTCACGCCGAGCCCGGCGATCGGCGGGCAGGCGTCGCCCCAGAAATCGAGGCCGAGGTTGCGCTCGTGGGCCAGCGCGGTGCCGAACATGGCCTGGCTGGACATGACCCGGCCCTCGCGGATCTGGTCTCCGGTGCGGTTGGACACGAGGGTGACGTCGAATCCGTGGCTGAGCAGGCCGATACCGAGCTGGAGGCCCGCCTGGCCGGCTCCGACGATGGTGATCTTGCGCATGAGGGGTTCTCCGGGGGTTGGGGTTGCGGGTTTTTGAGCGGTGCCGCGCAGTGCCGTGGGCTGTGCAGCGTTTCGGCACGTGGCGGCGTCGACGAGCGAGCGGCTGTCGTGTGGAATGCGGCTGCCCGCCGGAGGGGGGCCGGCGGGCAGCCGCGGGAGGCCGGATCATCCGCAGGTCCGGGGGAGGGGCCTCGGGTGACCCGGCCGGCTAGAAGGGCCCGGCCGAATCGGCGGGCCGGGGCGGCAGCGGCACGGGCGCCGCGACGTGCGGAGGAACCGCCTTGGCGGCCCCCGCCATGCCGGTCGCGCGTAATAACCGCGGCGCGCATGCGGCGGGCCGTCCGCGGGGCCTGGCGCCGCCAATGACGGGCGCAGTCCGGCCCGGCACTCCCGGCATTGCTGATGATTCCCAGGATTCTCTCGGGGCCGCGGCGGTCAGGCATCAATCCTGGTGTGGCAAGATCACCTGCGCTATCCGGATCACGCGGGTTGCTGTCCCGATTGCGCATCCCGGCGGTGGAGGTTTACGTGCCCGCTGAAAAGTCCCCCCTCGCAAATCACCAGCGGTTCCATACAGCGGACATTTGGGAGGCGCGGGCCGAGGTCGGCCGCGCCTTCTGTCCGCATGAGCTGCGCATCACGCGGCGCTCGGCGACACTCGACGCCCGACTGCACGGCGCACCCTTCGACCGGACAGGTCTCTATTACCTCGATTACGGAACGGAAGTCCGGATCACACCGGGAGATCTGGAGAGCTTCTTCCTTGTCCAAATCCCACTCGCCGGTCATGCCGAAATCACCTGCGGCCGCGAGGAGATCATTTCCTCCCCGGAACTCGCTTCTGTCCCCTCTCCGACCGGAAAGCTGGACATGCGCTGGGGTGACGGCAATCCGCAGCTGATCGTGTGGTTCGACCGGTCGTCGCTGGAATCGCACCTGGGCAGTTTGCTCGGCCGCACCGTGCGCCGCCCGATTCATTTCTCGCTCGGCATGAACCTCACCACCCCGGGCTCCCGGTCCTGGCTCAACATCGTCGACCTCATGCGCCGGGAGGCGGAGGGGCCTGGCGGCATGACAAGCCGGCCCGTCGTGACACAACAGCTCGAATCACTGCTCATGACCCAGCTGTTGATGGCCCAGCCCAGCAACTACACCTCGGCGCTGCTCGGCGAGCAGCCGCGCGTCGCGCCGCCCGCGGTCCGCCGCGCCATGGAGGTCATCGAGGGACACGCCGCCGAGCCGCTCACGGTCGCGGAGATCGCGGAATACGTCGGCGTCGGCGTACGGGCCCTTCAGGAAGGCTTCCGCCGCCACCTCGACACGACCCCGCTCGCCTACCTGCGCGAGGTCCGCCTGGACCGCGTACGCAAGGAACTCCTGGCCTCCGACCCTGGCGCCACGACCGTCACCACCGTCGCCTCCCGCTGGGGCTTCCTGCACCCGGGCCGCTTCTCCCTCGCATACCGCCAACAGTTCGGGGAGTCGCCTTCGGAGACGTTGCGGGCATAGGGGAATGCGGTCTTTCGGCCGCCTTGTCGATCAGCGGACGGCGGGAGCCGGGCAGGACGATGCAGGCCGGTGTGCACTCGCCCTGGTGGTGGTCATGGCGTCAGGTCGAGAAATTCCCAGTGTGCTTGAGACTGCGCGCCGCTGAGCCATTTCCCGCAGTTCTGCAGGACCGTGGGGCTTGAGGTGATGTGCTGGGTACCTGTGCCGAGATCACGCAGAAACCGGTCGATCGGCCCGCGCCGGATCGCCGCCGTCCCCGCCCACCGGTGCACCGTCTGACCCACGTCCTGCACGGTCCACGTCGCGTGGTTGAGCGCCAGCCTGAGCAGGGTGTCCTGCTCTGTACTCGTCAACTCACCCGCATCCAGGGTGGATTCGATACCTCGCCATACCTCCATCGCCCACGCCCGTGCCGAACGAAGCTTGGCTTCGGCGGTCGCGTACTCCGCGTGGAACTGCGCGGTGTCGACGCCGGCGTTACGTGTGCCGGATTTCGCCGCGGCGACCACCTTCAGTTCATCGAGCAGGCGCCGCCCGACACCGAACGCCCAACCGGTGTGTCCGATGGCAGACATGTTGACCAAACCGAGGCGATAGATCGCGCCGCCGTTGACCGGCTTCGTCGTCGTGGCGAGATACGTGTGCGTCGCCGGAACAAGCACATCGGCGCAGTGGTAATCAATACTGTGCGTCGCACGCAGCCCGAGCACATCCCAGTTGTCGACGAGTTCCACCTGCGACTTCGGCATCGCCAGCACCCGCAGCTCCCCGGTGCCCTCGACCTGGATCGCACTGTGGATATGGGTGGCGTGCGCCATTCCGGAAGCGAACTGCCAACTGCCGCTCACCAGATAGCCACCCTCCACCGGGACGGCCCGACCGGGCCGGGTACCGTGACCGGCCAACAACGCATGTTCCCCAGCCGCAACATCCGGGAACAAGTCGGCCGCCGCAACGCCATCGAGATAAGCCGCAGTGGTGCCGGTCATCAACTGAAGCGCCATCATCGTCCAGCCGGCCGCGGAATCGTGGTAACTGACCCGCTCGACCGTCTCGATCAATTGGCGCGGCGAGAACTCGCATCCGCCGAGACTCTGCGGCAGCGCGGCCCTCACGACCCCGGCACCCAGCAACGCCCGCCCAACGCCCTCGGTGAGCCTGCCGAGTTTCTCGGCCGCGTCCGCCTCAAGCACCCCGCCGAGTGCGTCAATCCGCTCAAGCATCGCAGGAAATTCCGGACTGACATGCAATCCGACCGAGACCGCCATGGGTGGTTCCCCTCGCTATCAGTATTGAGTCAGCGTCACCATAAGGGGGGAGCGATCTTCTTGCTGGTGGCGACCTCCAGGGAGGCAGAACAAGGTGGTGGTGCCGGCTGGGGCAAGTCTTATGCCAAAGCTGCTGTGCGCGGGTTCCGGAGCGGAACACCCAGGTTGGGGGCGACCACTTCGCGTGCAGCGCGGAGACGAACCACTGCCCAGGCTGCGAGTTGATCGAGATGGAACGGGAGAGGGTATCGGAAGGGCCTGAGGGGCACGGGGTGAAGATCGGGCTTCCGGAAGGACGGCAGAGGGCTTCGCGGTCAGGTCGCCGCCCCGGGAGTCTCCGTAACCGCCTGCGCGAAGGTCTCCGTCTGCCCGGAGGGACGGGTGCGATGACGGACGAGGCCCAGTTCGGAGTCGGGCAGTCCCTGCACGGCGACGAAGGTGAGGGAATCGTGACGTCCGTGGTAGTCGGCCGTGGACCGGCACAGCAGCATGGCGCCGCGGTTGGCCGCCGTCAGACTCAGCCCTTCCTGGAGTGTGTTGACGCTGGGGCCGGCCGGGATGGGGAGTCCGCCCGGGGTCAGGCCGGGGGCCTGGGCCCGCCGCCAGTACTCGGGGGCGCCACCGTCGATGCCGATGAGCCGGCAGTCGGCGAGTTCCTCGGCGGAGAGCGAGTCACGGGCGGCGAAGGGATGCCGGACGGACACGGCGAGGGTCTGCGGCTGCCGGGAGAAGACCGGACCGAGGACGAGGTCCTCCTCGGCCACCGGCAGCAGAACCACCGCGCAGTCCACCTCCTGGCGGCGCAGCGGCCCGAAGGGGTCGGAGAGCGGGATCTCGACGATATCGATCGCGCAGTCGGGATACCGGCCCCCGAACCGTGCGATCGCCCGGCTGAGGTAGCCGTCGACGGTGCCCTGGAAGCCGATGCGCAGCTCCCCGCCCATGCCCCGCGCGGCGGCTCGGGCTTCGTCGACCGTGGCGCGCAGGGCGTCGTACGCGGGGCGCAGGTCCGCGACGAAGCTCTCGCCCAGCGGGGTCAGGCGCACTCGGCGGCTGGTGCGTTCGACGAGCGGAGCGCCGATGCGGCTCTCCAGGGAGCGAAGCAGCTGACTGACCCGGCTCTGGGAGACGTACAGTCGCTCGCCCGCCCGTCCGAAGTGCAACTCCTGGGCGAGCACGAGGAACGTCTCCAGCTCGCGTATCTCGACTCCGCTCATGGTTTCCCTTCTACACCACCGCTCCGCGCCGGCCGATCGAGTAGTCACGCTTATCGAAGGATGAGGGATCGGCCGTTGTTCCCGCAGGCCGGTGCGGATTGGCTGGTTGCATGGCACAGACTGAGGGAATTACAGACACCACCGGGGTGCCGGAGCGATCCGCGACCCGCGGCTGGCTGGGCGTCGCGGCGGTCGCGAGCGCGACGTTCACGGTGGTGACGTCCGAGATGCTGCCCGTGGGCCTGCTGACGCCCATCGGGGACGCACTGAAGGTGACCGAGGGCACCGCCGGCCTGACCCTGACCATCACCGGCCTGGTCGGCGCGGTGTCCGTGCCGCTGCTGACGCCGATGTTGGGGCGGTTCGAGCGGCGGACGGTGCTCTGTGCGCTGATGGCGGTCCTGACGGTGGGTAACCTGCTCGCGGCCTGGACGCCGAACTTCGCGGTGATGGTGGCCGCCCGTGTGCTGGTCGGCATCGGTATGGGCGGCGTTTGGGCGATCGCGGCGGGCCTGGCGGTACGTCTGGTGCCGCCGAAGTCGATCGGCTCCGCGACCTCGTTGATTTTCAGCGGTATCGCTGTGGCGTCGGTGCTCGGCGTCCCGGCGGGTACGTACATCGGCGAACTGGCCGACTGGCGAAAGGCGTTCGTGACCGTGGGCGCGCTGGCGCTTGTGGTATTGGTTGCCCTGGCGGTCCTGCTGCCGCGGTTGCCCGCCGAGCAGGAGGTGCGGCTCAGCGGTGTGATGCGGCTGTTCGGCGAGGCGCGGGTGCGGACCGGACTGGCTGTGGTGGCGCTGCTGGTCACCGGTCACTTCGCCGCCTACACGTATGTGCGCCCTGTGCTGGAGGAGGTCTCGGGCGCGAGCGCCGGGATGATCGGCACGCTGCTGTTCGTGTACGGAATCGCCGGCGTGGCGGGCAATTTCGCGGCCGGCGCGGGCGCCGGCCGGTCCCCGCGCTCCACCCTGCTGGTGATCAGTGCGGTACTGGCGGCCACGGTCGCACTGGTACCGGTGCTCGGCGGCTCCGTCCTGACCGCCGGTGTGCTGCTCGCCGTCTGGGGAATGTCCTACGGCGGCGTGTCGGTCAGTACCCAGACCTGGCTGCTGGCTTCGGCTCCCGAAGCGCGCGAGGCTGCCGCCTCGCTGTTCGTCGGTGTCTTCAACGGGGCGATCGCTCTGGGTGCGCTGGCCGGGGGCCTGGCCGCGGACGGCGCGGGGGTCACCACAGCGATGTGGCTGGGCGGCGGGCTCTCCGCCGCGGCCCTCGCGGTGACGGCGCTGGGCAAGGCCCCCTCGTCCGGGCGCTTCTGAGACCGGTCGACTCCGAGAGGCTGTCGGGTGGCTGATCGCAGAGTCTGGACGTGAACAAGACCGCTGATGTGATGTTCACCAGTCGGGACCGGGTCCGCGAGGTGAGCCACAACTTCAACGCCGACGGTTTCGAGGCGCTCTACCCCAAGGAGAAGGGCGGGCAGCCAAAGATCTTCACCCTGCCGGAACGGCGGAAGAAGGCGGTGGCCCGGAAGGCCTTCGGCGCCTTCAACGTCATCATGATGCGGACGGCGTACGGGCACACTCCTCAGAAGTGCGCCCGGATCGCGCTCACGCACCACGAGGCCGGCCGCAAGCTAATGCAGCTCATCATTGACCGGTACATCGACGACGCCGGACGTCGGATGGTGGGTCCTGGCGTAGGCGCTGCGTCGCCCACGGTGCCAAGGTGCGCGCCTTCGACTGTTGACCGTGCATGATGGAACTGGTCGAGCGGTGGTGCCGGACGAGTTATGGGCGCTGTTCCGGCGGCTCGTACCGCCGACGCAGGTGAGGAGCCCTCAAGGCGGCGGCCGACCTCGGACCACGTCCTTTCAGACCGCCGAGTTCCTACCGGCGAGGGTCATGCCCAGCCCCGCAGCGGTTCCGCCAGTCGTGCCAGTAGTCCCGCGACCAGGGAGGTCTGGGTGGGCACCGTGTGGGGGTAGATGAACTCGCCCCGGGCGTGGGCGTTGTCACCGACCGCGCCCATGCCGCACAGGACGGGCAGGCCGAGGGCGGCGACGAAGTTGGCGTCGCTGGCGCCACCGACGGCGGCGTCGGGCAAGTCGCCGCGGCCCTGCTCGCGGGTGACCTCGCGGGCGAGGGAGAGGAGGCGGGCGGAGGAGGCGGTCAGGGCCATCGGCGGCCGGTTCCAGGCGTGGTCGATCTCGATGCGGACGCGGCGGTCGCTGGCCCTGATGGCGTCCAGCGCATCGTCGACCCGGAGTCGTTCGGCCTCGCTGCTGACCCGGATGTCGATACTGGCGGTGGCCTGCCCGGCGACGACGTTGGTGCCGGAGCCGCCCTTGATGAGCCCGGTGTTGATCGTGGTGCCCTTGCTGGGAGCGGCGACGGCCGCGGCGGCGACCACGAACTCGGCCAGCGCGGTGATCGCGCTCGCCCCGTCCTGAGGCGCGAGCCCGGCGTGTGCCTCGACGCCGGTGGCCGTTACCTGGAAGATCCCGCAGCCCTTGCGGGCGGTCTTGACCGCACCGTGGGCCGTCGGCTCCAGCACCAGCGTGGCGTCGGCCTGCTGCGCGACCTCCTCGATCACCGGCCGCGAGGACAGCGAGCCGATCTCCTCGTCGCCGTTGAAGAGAAAGGTGACGGTGGGCACCGGCACCCCGCTCGCCCTGGCCAGCTTCAGGGCCCAAATGCCTTGGACCAGGCCGGTCTTCATGTCGAAGATGCCCGGCCCGCTGAGCTTCTCCCGGCCGTCGTCGGACCCCGCCGGCTGCTCCCAGCCGGCGAGGGTGCCGGTCGGCCATACGGTGTCGTAGTGGCCGATCAGCGCGACGTGCCCGGCGCCGGTGCCGGTGTAGGTCAGAGTGAGGGTGTCGCCGCACTCGCCGCCGGGGTGGCGCTGTGCGTGGTCGGGCCGGCCGAGTCGGTGGACGGCGAGCGCGTGCAGGAGGTCCAGGCCCGCCGCGAGGCCGGGCAGGTCGTAGCTGCTGGTCTCGTGGCGGACGAGAGTCAGGATGTCGGTGACGATCTCTGACGAGGCGTCGTGGGCGCGGGCGGTGAGGGCGGCAGCGGGAAGTGCGGTCATGGTCTGCTTTCTCGTACGGGGCTGGGGCTGTGTTCCGCAGAGGGCGGGGTCAGCTGACACCGAAGGGGAGGCCCAGCAGGTACCAGGCCACGAAGAACGCGATCCAGACGACCCAGACGACGGCGGCGATCGGGATCGTGAGCGAGGCCAGGGTGCCGATCCCGGCGGACTTGCGGTATTGCTGGATGAATCCCAGGGCCATCACGAAGTACGGGCTCATCGGGGTGACGCAGTTGGTGACCGAGTCGGCGACGCGGTAGACGGCCTGGGTGGTCTCGGCCTCGATGCCGATGAGCATCAGCATGGGCACGAGCACCGGGGCGGCCAGCGCCCACAGCGCGGAGCCGCTGGTGATGACGAGGTTCATGAAGGTGATCAGCACAGCGAGGGCGACCAGCACGGTCCAGCCGTGCATGTGCAGGTCACGCAGTGTCTCCGCGCCTTTGACGGCAAGGATGTTGCCGATGTTCGTCCACTTGAAGTAGGCGAGGAACTGGGAGATCGCGAAGAACAGGACGAGGATCGGCGCCATCGACCGGGTGCCGTCGGCCATCGCGGCGATGATGTCGCGGGCGGCGGAGAAAGCCCCGGTCATCCGCCCGTAGACGGTGCCGAGCACGGCGAAGAACACACCCAGGACGAGCGCCATCCCGCCGACCAGCGGGGAGTCGACGAGGCCGCCGCCCTCGCCGCGCAGTGGTGAGGACGAGGGGACCATGGCCACCACCAGGAACGCTATGAGGCCGAGGGCGACCAGCCCGGTCATGCGCAGCGCGCGGCGCTGCTGCCCGGTGACCTCGATCGCCTCCAGCTCTTCGGCGTCCGGCGCGGTGACCGGCTCGTCGGGCTCCAGGTCCCGGCGGCGGGCGAGGACCTTGTCGACGACGAGGGTGATCACCAGGGCGACCAGGACCGACGAGCCGAGCCCGAAGAAGTAGTTGGCCAGCGGGGTGACGACGTAGTCCGCGTCGATGGTGTGGGCGGCGGCGGTGGAGATCGACGACAGCAATACGTCGGTGGTGGTGAGCGATGGGGAGGCGTCGTAGCCGGCGGAGACCGATACATAGGCGACGATGCAGCCGAGCACCGGGCTGCGGCCCGCCGCACGGAAGATCAGTGCGCCGAGCGGCATGAGGGTGACGTAGGCGGCGTCGCCGGCGACATGGCTGACCATGGCCGTCATCGACAGCGCGAAGGTGAGGAACTTGCCCGGCACCCGCGCGACCATGCGGCGCAGCAGGGTGGAGAACAGCCCGCTCCGCTCCGCGACGGCGATGCCGAACATCACGGTGAGGATGGTGGCCAGCGGCGGGAAGGTCGCGAAGTTGTCGACGGCTCCCTCGACGGCCATGGTGAGGCCGTCCTTGCTGAGCAGGTTCTGCACCTTGATGATCTCGTGCGTGCCGGGGTGCACGGCGCTGATGCCGGCCGCCGCCAGTACGGCGCTGAGGACGGCGACGACCCCAGCGAGTATCCAGAACAGCCAGAAGGGGTGGGGGAGTTTGTTACCTATCTTCTCGATCGCCGCGAAGCTCCGGAACGCGGTGCGCAGGATTCTCGACTGTGGCTCGGCGGCCTGAGGCTGAGCGGAGGTGGCACTCATCGGTACCCCTTCGTGCTTCCGAGGGATGTTCCTGCGAACAGTGGCATCCAAGTGAGAGATTCTCTAGCCTCTGGAGGTAACAGTAGGATTAACCGGCAGCATAAAGTGAGGGACCATGACCCGCCCTCTCCTCGACGAGCTCGACCGGCGCCTCATCGGCGCGCTGCACGTGGCCCCCCGGGCCGCCTGGGACGACATCGGCGGGGTTCTGGCCGCCGACGCCAGCACGCTCAAGCGCCGTTACGACCGGCTGCACCAGGCCCGGATGGTCCGTGCGATCGGGCATGCCTACTGGGGCATGCACTCCACGGCGATGCCGGTCCACGTTTTCCTGGACATCACCGGCGAAACCCCGCTCACCGTCCTCCACCGGCTCAGCGATCTGCCCCACCTCCAGCTCCTGGCGCAGATCTCCGGCGACGACCCCCTCTACGCCGTCATCCACGCCCCGTCCGAGGCCGCTACCAGCGAGGCGATCGACCGGCTGTACTCCGTCCCCGGCGTACGCCGGGTGAACGCCCTGCCGGCCCTCAGCACCCTGCGCCGGGGTATGACCTGGGACCCCCAGTTCCTCACTGACGCCGAACGCGCCGACCTGCTGAAGCTCACCGGCGCCGGCCGGGAGGGCGCCGCGACCGCGACACCCCCCGCCAAGCCGCTCACCGAGGCCGAACGCGCCGTCGTCGCCCAGCTGATCCAGGACAGCCGCGCATCCGCCGCGAGCATCGCCCGAGCGGCCGGCCTGGCCACCTCCACCGCGCACCGCGTCGTCCGCCGGGTCCTCGACGAGGGATGGGTCAGACCGCGCCTGGAGATGGTGTCGGAATGGCTCGGCTTCCAGACCCCCTTCCTGCTCCGCCTGCGAGTGGCCCCAGGCGGAACGCCCGACGTCATGCGCCGCATCGACCAGCTCCCGCAGACCCGGCTCGCCGCCCACGTCGCCAGCGACATGTCCGTCCTCGTCATGGGCCTGGTCACCGACCGCGCCGCCCTGGCACTCTTCATCGACCACGAGCTGGCCAAGATCCCCGGCATCCTCGCCGTCAACGTCGACATCATGCTCGCCGAACCGCGCCGCTACTGGCTGGACCGGGACCTGACCTCCGGTCTCGGCACATTCCACGCGCCGACACTGCTTTAAGACGTCGTTTCGGTCGGTGAGCCGCCGGTAGCCGGTGAGGGGCGCGGCCATGCCGACGAAGGCAAGGAGGTGCTCGGCCTTGCGCTCGAAGCGACGGCGGTGCAGGGCGCCGGCACCTGGCAGTCGGCCAGGACATCGTCCTCTCGGCAACGACAACGCCGCAGGTGGTCGTAGTCGTAGCCCTTGTCGGCGTGGGGCGTGGGGCGTGGCCGGGCGTCGGCGGTGCGGGCCGCGTTGGGAGTTCAATGAACGAGCACGCCGTGAGCCGGGACCTGGTCGGGGAGCGCGAGCCGGGGCGCCCGGCCAGGTCCGGCCCGTTTCCGGGGGTGGGACCTCCGTGGAGCCCCGGTGCCCGCGGAGCTGCTGCGGCTCCGCGGGCCGCTCCACCGCTGCCGGGCGGAGAGGTTCAGGCTATGTCGTGCACCTGGATGGCGGCGGCCGGGCAGACGGCGGCCGCTTCACGGGTGAGGTCGTGCTGCTCGTGCGGGGGCTCCGGCTCCAGGACGACGACGATTCCGTCCTCGTCGCGCTGGTCGAAGACCTCGGGGGCGATCAGGACGCACTGTCCGGCGCCGCAGCACTTCTCCTCGTCGACGGTGATCTTCATGTGGGGGTCTCCTTCTGTCGGGGGGCGTACGTGTGCTGTCGTGCCGTCACCAGCGGACGGGGACCTCGCTGAGGCCGCCGACCAGCAGCCCCTCCAGGCGTTCGAGGTCGGTGGCGGGGATGTCCAGTTCGAGGGAGGGGAGCCTGCGCAGCAGAACTTCGAGGGTGACCTGGAGTTCGGTGCGGGCCAGGGCCTGGCCCAGGCAGGAGTGGGGCCCCGCGCCGAAGGCCAGGTGAGGGTTGGGAGTGCGGGCCAGGTCCATCTCGGCGGCGTTCTCGAAGGCAGTCTCGTCCCGGTTCGCCGCAGCCATGGCACACACCACCGTGGTGCCGTTGGGGAGGACCTCGCCCCCGATCTCGACGTCCTCGGTGAGGTAACGCCTCAGGCCGAACCCACCGTTGGCGTCGAAGCGCAGCGCCTCCTCGACGGTGCTGCGTACCAACGAGGGGTTCTCCAGGAGCCGTTCCCACCGGGTGCGATCGGCCAGCAGCATGGCGACCATCTTGCCGATCATGTTGGCCGTCGTCTCGTGCCCGGCCACCAGCAGACCGATGCCGGTGCCCAGCAGCTCGGCGTCCGTCAGTGCCTCACCCTCGCCGCTGCTCTCCTCGATCAGGCTGCTGAGCAGGTCGTCGGTGGGCTCGGCGCGTTTGGCGGCGATGTGGCCGGACATGTAGGCCACGAGTTCGCCGACCGCCGTCTGCCGTTCCTGTGCGGAGTACCGGGTGAGGTTGAGGAAGTTGTCGGACCAGTAGGAGAAGCGGTCCCGGTCCTCGGCGGGCACACCGAGCATGTCGCAGATCACGTAGACCGGCAGCGGGAAGGCGAAGTGCGCCTTGAGGTCGCCAGAGCTGCCGCGCCCGGTCATCTCGTCGAGGAGCCGGTCCGCGATCTCGGTCATCTGGGGACGCAGGGCGGCCATGCGCTTGGCGGTGAACCACCTTCCCACCAGCCGGCGCCACCGCTGGTGGTCCTCGCCGTACTTCGGCACGGAAAAGGGCGGCTCCGCGGCGTCCGCTGCGGCCGACGTCGTGCCGTCGGTGAGGTCCTTCCGGGTGAAGCGGGGGTCCGCCAGCATCTCCCGGACGTCGTCGTAGCGGGTCAGCAGCTTGGCCTGGCTGCCGTCGGGCACGGTGATGGTGGCCACCGGGCACGTGCCGCGCAGTTCAGCCCACTGGGCGGCGGGCTCCAGCGCGGTCTCGTAGGCGAGTGGGTACTGGAGTGTCTGCTCGTTCGAGCTCATGTGCTTCTCCTTCACGGGAATTGACGGGAATTGATGGGAGCGGGGTGTGGGTGCCGCCTACGGGCAGTGACCTTGCACCCGATTCCATGCCTGCCTGTGTGGCTGTGCAGGGCTGTCGGGCCTGGCACGGCGGGTCATGGTCGGCGGGTCATGATCCGGAGCGGACCGTGGTTGCCGGCTGCCCGTTCCGCGGGGCGACGAGGTGCTTCTGGCGCAGCAGCCGGGCCTGTTTGGGCATGTTCCAGCCCAGGACGCCGGTCACCTCGCCGTTCTCCCGGTACACGGCGACGAAGCGTCCCTGGGCCGGGTCGCCTTCGGCGATGTGGGTCTCAGCGGCCGGGCTGGGCAGACCGTGCACCTGGAGCTTGGCGTCGTACTGATCGGTCCAGAAGTAGGGCGTCGGAGTGTAGGGGCGTTCGGCGCCAAGGAGGTTCGCCGCGACGGCCTGGGCCTGCTCGGTCGCGTTGGTGCGATTCTCCAGGCGCAGCCGCCTGCCGAGCCCTTCGTGATGCCAGGACGCCGTGTCTCCGACGGCGTAGACACCGGGCGCGGCACGGCAGTAGGCATCGCACTCCACGCCGTCGCCGAGCGCCAGCCCGCTGCCTTCCAGCCACTCGGTGGCCGGCCGCGCCCCGATCGCCACGACGACCGTGTCGGCGCGCAGTACCTCTCCCGAGGCCAGACGGACCCCGCACACCCTGCCCCCGCTGCCGGCCAGGCCCTCGACAGCGACCCCCAGGCGCAGATCCGTCCCCCGCTCGGTGTGGAGACGCGTGAGGAAGCCCCCTACCCTGCCACCGACCTGACTGCCCAGCAGGACAGACCCGAAGCCCACGAGCGTGACCTCCACGCCCATGCCACGGGCCGAGGCGGCGATCTCCGAGCCCAGCACACCCTCGCCCACCACCACGAGGCGGCGACCGGCCGCCAGGTCACAGCGCAGCGCCAGCGCGTCATCGAGGGTGCGCAGCACATGCACTCCCGCGAGATCCTCCTGGTCCGGCAATACTCGGGGGCGCAGCCCGGTGGCGATGACCAGCGCATCGCCACGCACCACGCGCCCCGTGGCCGTGGTCACCGCCCGCTCTGCAACGTCGCACAGGACAGCCGGCTCAGCGCGGATGAACTCCGCCTCCAGCGAGGCGAGATGCTCCTGCGAGCGCAACTGAGTCCGCGACGGCTCCCAGGCGCCGGTCAGCACCTGCTTCGACAACGGCGGGCGGTCATAAGGGAGATGACGTTCGGCGTCCAGCAGAGCCAGTCGTCCCTCATAGCCCTGACGGCGCAGTGCCTCCGCCGTCGCCAGGCCGGCCGACGAGCCACCGACGATCACCACCTTGCCGGGGCGGGTCACCACGCCGCGCCCGCCGGGTCCACGGAGCCCCGAGGGGAAGCCGCTCCGGCAAACGGGCCTCGGTCAGTTCGGTTCCACATGTGAACGACTGCCTTCCTCACTTCATTCGACAGGGATCTGCGCGGCACGGCCGACGCGCGACGGGACGGGACGGGGTCTCACGGGCCTGGGCGGAAGCCCGGCGCCGCAGCCTGCCTCGATTCGCACCCGACAGATGTAGGTTAACCGACAGCTGTCGTATTGCAAGGGGCTGTGGACGGCGGGGCTGTGTCGGCGGGGGTGGATGTGCACGCGGATGCGCCGGGTCCGGCGGCTCGGGATCTGGAGCTCGCAGCAGGGGGAGGAGGCTTGGGCACAGCGAACGCGGGACCCCAAGCCCCTATACGCAGACTGACGGGCGAAAGCGCACATCAGGTCAGGGAAGGGCCCCGCACCGATCAGGCGGGCGCGGAGCTGGTGGGTGCCGCCGCGGCAGGGACGGAGGGCTGATGGCAGGGCGCGAGGCCGGTGGGGTTACGGCATGGGTGCACGCACACCGTTCGCGTGCAACGAGGGGCGCGAGCGGGGTCGCGTAAAGAGGTTCAGGGAGGGGCGGAGTCAGGCAGGGGTGGCTTCATCGCCTCACAGGTGCAGCCCGCTCCGGCGCCGGGTTCTCGGCCGGCGGCCCTGTGGGTGTGGTCGCTCAGGCCGGCCGGGCGAGTGACGAAGCGACCAACTGCGGCCAGATCGCGGTGGCGAAGCGTTCAGGCGTCCCGGGGCAGTCGCGGTGGAGCCAGTCCGCGATGGCGCCGAGAAGCGCTCCGGAGACAAAGGCGGCCGCAGAGTCGTCCGTGCCGCCCTCGGGATCGGTGAGCCGGGCGGAAAGCCTCGGCCGGATGGATTCCGTCATGCGCTGCAGGAGGTGGTTGATCACCCGGGCGCTGCCATCGGAACCGAGGAGAGCCTCGTAGAGCGCGCGATGTTCGGCGACATGGGCGAACACCGCTGTGAGGGAGGGGTGCGCGCCCTCCTTCGGGGACTCCCCGGTCACCGAGAGCGCCGAGGTGGCGGAGAGCAGCTGGTCGAACATCTCCGTGCAGGCCGAGGCGGCCAGGTCATGGACGTCTGTGTAGTGCTCGTAGAAAGTCGAGCGGTGCACATCGGCGCGGCCGGTCACGTCCGAAACCGAGATCTGGCTGAGGTCGCGGTCACTGATCAATTCCAGCAGTGCGCTCTCCATCGCGGTACGGGAGCGGCGGGAGCGGCGGTCACTTTGCTGAACGGGCACGGAGTCATTGTAGTGTCACCCACACCTGTGGGATACCCGACAAGTGTCGGATTCATGCGAGACTTCGCCGTAGCGGCATCTCCGGCGGTTCAGGAAACCCGGCCCGTAGCCCCGCACGCCCCCAATCCCCGGCAGTTCTGCCGGCCATCGAGAAGGTGGAAGACCGTGGAAGACATGAGCCAGTCAGTAGTTGTCGTCATCGGGGTCGGCGGGATGGGAGAGTCCATCGCCCGCCGTCTGGGCTCCGGAGCCCAGCTCCTGATCGCAGACTTCAACGCCGAGGTCCTGGAAGCCGTCCGTGCACAGCTGGAGAAAGACGGGTACGCCGTAACGGCCGCCCAGGTCGACGTCTCGTCCCGGGAATCCGTCTGCGCGCTGGCTCGCCGGGCCGCCGGCCTCGGTCCGGTGCGGACCGTGGTCCACACGGCCGGACTCTCGCCCGCGCAAGCGTCCGTCGCCGCCATACTCGCCGTCGACCTGTTGGGAGTCGCACTCGTGCTGGAGGAATTCGGCCAGGTCGTCGCCCCAGGGGGTTCCGGCGTGGTCATCGCCAGCATGGCCGGCCACCGAGACTCCGGGCTGTCCGCCGAAGAAGCCGTGCAACTGGCCACGACACCGGCCGACGAACTGCTCGCCCTCCCTGTCGCGGCCAAGGAACGATTCTCCAACCCAGGGGCGGCCTATACCTTCGCCAAGGCAGCCAACTTGTTGCGCGTGAGGGCGGCGAGCTCCACCTGGGGCGCACGAAACGCCCGGATCAACTCCGTGAGTCCCGGAGCGATCGCCACCCCCATGGGGCAGGCGGAACTCGCCGGCGAACACGGGGACCAGATGCGAAGGATGATTGCCGCCTCCAACGCCAAGCGAGCCGGAACAGCGGCCGACATCACCGACGCCGTCGCCTTCCTCGTCGGCTCGTCAGCAAGCTTCATCTCCGGCACCGACCTGCTCGTGGACGGCGGCGTCACGGCACTGGCCGTCGGCTGATGTCACTGGCTCGGCTGATGCCCTTCACCGGCGTCTGCGAGGGTGAGGCCCCAGGGCCCGGCCGGTCGGCCGACAGCTGAGGCACGGCCTACGTGGCCACGCTGCTTGAGCGGTGGTACGACCTCACAGAAGACGAGGAGGACACCTCACCCTGGTCGAGCGGTCCGTCTGTCTACTTCGCTATGCGGTGGAGCATGGCCGAGGAGGCATCGGCGTCCGCGGCAACCGTGGCAAGGGCCATGGGCTTGGTCTGCTTCTACGTGCAGCAGGACCGGCTCAGGCCCAGGTTCGGGCCACACATTTTCGCACTTGCTCGTCACTCCGCGTCTAACATCCTGGCACTGTTTTGGCGTTCGCCACCTGCACCTGTAAAGGGGCATGAAAGGTGTTGCTCCGCGTTCTGACGTCGCCCAGGTCGGGGTGCTCTTTGAGCAAGGTCGGATAGCTGGCGGTTCGGTGTTTCCACTGCTTCCCGCGGCCGTCGGAAAACCAGATCATGTCGACTCTCATCTCGGTGTCCGGCGTCCAGGAGCGGCCGAGTTCGTCCCGCACCATCTTGGCCGGGAAGGTGATCTTGGAGCACGGACCGACGGTGGCGATCTGCAACACATAGGGCACACCCGGAGCTGAGGCTCCTTTGCGGTGCGGGCCAGGGATTGCGGTGATCACGACGTTTACGCTTGTCACAGGGTCCTTGGAACGGTTCGAGATGACCCCGGAACTACCACCGCCCTTCTCCCGATAGGACCAGGCGGAAACGAGATCGGCTTGCTTGCGGTCTTTTGCTTCGGCGTCCTCTCGGGACTGGTCCAACTGATCCTTTGAAACTTGTGCAGAGTAGTAGGTGCTGATTCCAGTGAAGAGGAGTCCTCCGGCTGCGGTAATCATCGTGAAGGTCGTGGCGAGTTTGGCCCAGTCGGTATGGCGCTGCGGGGGTTCCTGTGCCCCCTCCCGGCTTGCGCGGGCCGAGTATTGTTCCCGCCCCATACACCTACGCGCGCGTCTGAGAAGTGCTCGCTGGTCTCCGCCACGACTCACTTGATCCCCCCGGCCCTACCGAGATGCTGCTGCTTGGAGGATACGTACCCATCGAACGGTGACAGCATCGGGCAATCTCACTGGACGCCGGTATCTCGCCCCCGACGACGACGGCTGGTCTCTCGCAGCGCCGCCTGCGGCAAGACAGGGACGGTCGTCCTGATCACCACGCTCCTCCGCAAGGCTGGCCTCCGCCGTATCCGCTTCCAGACCTCCGCTACTCCACGGCCATGCAGCTCCTGGAACAGGTGTCGAACTCGTCGTCATCAAGGAACTCCTCGGCCCCGCCCGCATCGGCGATACCGCCTCCGTCTACGCCCACGTTCGGCTCCGCCTCCAGCGCGATGCCATCGACACCCTCAGCACCGCCCTTGACGGTCCACAGAAGCCCCGCCAGGACACGTCTGACGGGGCTTCATTTTTGCTGCTGCTACCGGATCTTCTGCTTACCCGTCCGCCTCATTGCCTGTCACTCTGCAAAAACAGGGTTGAGCCAGACCGAAACCAGATCACCGTTGTCGACGCCCAAGACAGTTCCGCTAGCGATTTGAACGAACTTAGCGTCGGCGCCATCGTCCAGGCGAATGGCGACCCACCCGGAGGAAGGGTCATACGAAACCCGCCACCTGTCTCCAGGGACCTCGGAAGAAACCCCAGGATCAAAGGAGTGGTCCGACGAGATGAATACCCGTCCGGGATTGAACTGTGGAGCAGTCAACTCAGCCACCACACCCCGAACATTTGGGAAGTATCCCCAGGCGAACAGGACTTCCCGAGACTCAATATCGACCTCAAGTTGGAGCGTGCCGATCAGTGCACTCGCAACCCCCTCCGAGCCGAGCCTCTCGCTCAACGACTCCCCGCTCTGCGCACTGAAGGAGAATCCGTACTCGGACTCGTCATAGGTGAGAACACCCTCAAGAGGAGATCCGTCTTGGATGGAGAATTTCATTTCGGGCTAGCCTTTTGTTCTCTTGAAGAGGAAGTGAACGATTCTGTTGGAATGTGCGTCGATGTTGAGCTCCCAGCTCCCGTTGCTTCCGTTCATCGTTCCGGGCGTTCTCCACTCGACAACCCCAGGAGCGCCACGGGAATCCATCCTGGGTGCGGACCCCTCCATGATCCCCCGAAGGAGCTGCCCATTGTTGCCGTTCATGTAAGGGCGTGCAGCCTTACCGAAGTTAGGGGCATCGACATCCCGAGTACCAGCAAGGTCCCAGGTGTGATTTTCGACGGTCTTGGTCATCGAAAGGTTCTCAACATCAATCTTGGCTGCGAGATCTGTGACGCCACAGTTCCCATTGCTGTTGTGGACGAGTACTGGTGTGTGTCTGGCGAGGGCATGGTACGTGTGGGTGCCTGTGATGGTGAGGTCGTGTGTCTGTTGCTGCTTGTGGAAGTGCCGGACTGCGGTGACTGTGGCGATAGTGCCCTGGGGGGTGCGGAGTTGGGTGCCTGGGCGGAGGTCGCCGGCGTGGATCCATTTTTTGTTGGTGGTGGACCAGAAGGGGTGGGTGTCGGTGGCGATGATGCTGGAGTCGCCGGTGGTGGTTTGGATGGTGAGGTCGGTGAAGTGTTTGTCGTCTTTGGTGGTGATGGTGGCGGCGACGGGGCGGGTGGTGGTTTTTCCGGTTTCGGGGTCGGTGGCTATGACGTTGTCGCCGGTTGTGACGTCTTCGATGTTTTTCTTCTTGCCGTCGGCGAGGGCGATTTGGGTGCCGGGTGGGAAGCTGTGGCAGGGGGAGGTGGTGTTGCCTCGTCTGCTGTCTCCGGGTCGTGTTCCTCCGCCGTCTCGGCTGCCTGCGAAGGAGAGGGCGCCGTTGGCGAGGGAGGAGAGCAGGAGTTGGGTGAAGCTTTCCGGGCAGTGCCCTTGCATCTCGGCGCATACCCCGAATTTGAGGTTTGCCAGTGTGAGTTGTGTGCTTCCTTCCCTGGGGTCGATGTCGAACATGCTCTGGTAGAACAGCTGGCGGCTGGTGGCTTCGGCGTAGATGGCGTTGGTGAATTCGTCGGAGCGTTCCCATGTGGATTCGACCCAGAGTCCGGGGAGGACCGCTGCTTTGGGGTGGCTGCGGTAGCCACCCCACTTCGCAGGGTTGATGGCCGCCAGCCCGTTGAGGAAGTGCTGTCGGCTCTGTTTCGAGCCCCAGTGCATCCATGGGCACAGGACGGGGTCGCAGCCCTTCGCGCCTGATTCGGCTGGTCTCATGAGGCCGCTGGGGTCGGAGTCCGTTATCGGTGTGCTGCCGGCGTAGGTGTAGCCGTTGAGGGATTCTGGATCGGCGAGGTTCATCAAGGGGTCGACGGAGAGGAAGCGGCCGGTTCCGGGGTCGTATTCGCGGGCGCCGAGGTGGGTCAGGCCGGTGTCTGCGGTGTCGTCGGTGCCGCCGACGTAGCCTTTGGTGCCGGGCCAGCTGACCGGCTTGCTGCCGCGCGGTTCGCCGAAGGGGAGCGTGCGGCGTTGGGTGAGGGCCTGGTCGGCGGTGTTGATGGCGAGTTGGCCGGTGCCGAGGCGGTCGGCGAGGGTGAGGGTGTAGGTGCCGTCGTCGGCCCGGACGGCCTGGTTGCCGCTGCCGAGGGGGATGTAGCGGGTGGCTTTGGGTTTGGCGGCGTCCTTGTCGAGGGTGAGTTCGGTGTGGTCGCCGAGGGTGAGGGTGGTGTGGTCGCCGGTGCGGGTGAGCAGGCGGTTGCCGTCGGCGTCGTAGACGTAGCTGGTGGTTTTGGTGCCCTTGTCGCCGGCTGGTTCGGTGACCTTGGCCAGGTGGCCTTCGGCGTCCCAGGTGAGGGTCTGCTTGTCGCCGGCCAGGGTGCGGGTGGTGGTGTTGCCGGTGGGGTCGTAGCCGTAGGCGGAGGTGCTGGTGCCGGTCGGGCCGGTGGTGTCGACGGAGGTGAGGGTGTGGGGCTGGGGTGTGCCGGGCTTGGGGTAGGTGTAGGTGCTCTTGGTGTCTTTGGTGCTGTCGCCGGTGGGGTCGTGCTGGGTGAGGCTGGTGCGGTTGCCGGCGCTGTTGTAGGCGTATGAGTGCCAGTAGGGTGCCGGGCCGGCGATCAGATTCCCGGCCGGGCCCGGGGCGCAGGTTTTCTCGTCCTGGGTCCAGGCGTCGGCCAGGCGGCGCAGGTGGTCATAGGTGAAGCACTGGGTGTCGGTGCCGGTGCGGGAGACGTCGGAGAGTGAGGTGACGTTGCCGGCCGGGTCGTAGCCGTAGGTGGCGGACTGGTCGACGCCGGCGACGTCCTGGCGGTCGACGCGGGAGTTGGACAGGCGCTTGGTGCCCCACTCGTAGGTGTGGGTGACCTGGGTGGGTTTACCGCTGCCGACGATCTTGAGGGTCAGGGGCTCGCCGGTGAGCCTGTAGGTGACATCGGAGCGGATACCGGAGCTGTAGACCGCCTTCGTGCGCAGGGTGTTGTCGGCGTACTCGTAGTTCCACACCTGGGCCGGCAGGTTGCCCGCCGCTGCCGTGCCGCGCCCCTGCGGCTGCCCGTTCGCATAGAAGTTGGTTGAGGCCGTGTAGGTACCGGCCAGCGCCCCTTCGGACTCGGGGATGACGGTGGAGGTGCGCTGCGGCCGGTAGACGGGGTCGTACTGGGTGACCTTGTTGGTGTACGGCTTGCCGCCGAGGTAGCGGGTGGACTCGGCGAGCTGCCCCTTGGCCTTGGTGACGGTGTCGTAGACCCACTTGGCGCGCAGCGGGCCGTCGGGTGTTTTGTCGTGCAGTTCGGTCTTGCGGCCGAGGCCGTCGTAGACGGTGGCCAGCACGGCGCCGTCTGCGTCCTCGGTGGAGATCTGCCGGCTGCGGTCGTCGAAGGTGGCCTTGGTGGTGCCCTTGTCGGGGTCTTTGGACCAGGTCTGGTTGCCGAGCTGGTCGTACAGGAGGAGATGGCCTTGGTCCGCCACAGCTCGACTTCTTTCTTGCTGCAGGAGGCGGACCAGGTGTTACGGACCACGAACTCCGCCGACAGGATCGACTTGCCGGCGAAGGAGGAGGTCGGCACCTGGTAGAAGAGCCGCTTCGTGTCGTTGGGCCGGCAGTAGTTCCAGTTGCAGTAGCCCATGCCTGCGTCGTGGTCGCCGTTGAACTTCCACTGCGGGGACGATGCCCAGTATTTCGACGCCATCGTCCACGAGGTCGCCCGCGGAGTGGACCACTGGGGGTCGATGAAGACGGGGTAGACGGTGTCCTTGCCCTTGAGCACCTCGGTGTCGGGCTTGAGGACGACCTGGCCCTGTCCCGCGGGGACGTCCACCCCCACAGGCGCGAGCTTGCCCGACTCACCGGCCGGGGGCTCACCACCCTCGCGACCGTCCCCGGCAAAACGGCTTGCCTTCCCGGCGGCCTTCCGGGACTTGAGCGTCCTGTGGGAAGCGCGGGAACCGGTGCCCGTGCTGGAGTCCCACATCAGCGGCGTCGGAGCCTCGAAAACCGACGAGCCGGAGCCTTGGTCAACCGCGTTCAGACCACCGGCAGCAGTCTCCTTGACGTCCACGCCGTCCGTCGCCAGCTTGAGCCGAAGCTGCCCGAGCTCCGGACTTCCGGCGGCCTGAGCCGACTTGACGATCAGCAGCTGGGTGAATCCGTCCGCCTGCGCACCCATCCGCAGGTCCACACCGGGCAGTACGTCACGATATGTGGCCTCCGCGCCGTCGAGCACCGGAGCGGGCAGCGCCCCCGGCCAGGACAGCGCCAGCGCGCGCCCCGCCTTGCGCATCGTCACCAGTGGTGTGTCGCCACCGCCGGAGAACGCCAGGCCTACAGCCGCAGCTTTCGGCGCCACCCTCCCATTGCCCTGTTCGGCCAGGTCGGTGTCGATGTCCTTCCACTGTCCCGACACCCTGGTGCGGACCGGACGCAGGTACTGCCGGGCCTGGAGCTTGCCCTCCGCCGTGGCCACGACATCGGCCGACTCGCCACGCAGCGAAGCGACTTCGACTTCCCGCCCCGTGCGCCTGGCCTGCTCCAGGGCGGCATCCTCGGTAGCGGCCCGGCCGTCCGGCTCGTGCGCCGCGGCAGTGGCCGTGGCGCCTGCCGACGGGCGAGGCGCGCCCCAGGCGGAGTGGCCGAGGAAAGCGGGCAGCAGGCCTGCCGTCAGCAACCCGCCCATCCCCGCCGATAACACCCGATGACAGCGTCTTCGACGCACCGATACAGGCATCCCCGACATCCCCCGCCCACAAAATGAAGATTCCATGAAGAAGTTGTGGGCGGAAACGTATACGCAAGCATGTTCCCCTGAGTACCTCCATAAAACAGCAATTATGGAGCGAAACGCTCATTCCGAAGTGGAAGGCTACGTGACAGCCATCACTACGCAACGGGGTTGTACGACTTCGAGACGTATCCGGATCGAGAACGCGCCAGCAAGGCGACGCCCCAGGAGCGGGCGGTGGGCACTCCACAGCCGTCGCCGGTGCCGCGGGGCTCGCCGCGACCGTCGCGCTGCCCGCCGTTGCGGCGGGCGCGGCCCATGAGCCGCGCCGCCTGCCGGCCACCCAGGTGCTCCCGCAGGCCCGTACCTGCGGGCACACCGTCGCGCCCCAGTGAGCCTGCGTGATGAGACGCCGGCTTCTGTATGGCTCGTCGACGGCGGGCATCGGCTTACGGCCCGGATTCCACCCGCGCAGGAAGCTGGCTAGCCTGACGACGTCAACGAGTCGATCCGTGCGCCGATGCTGCCGATCTGGTGATAGGCGAAGGGCCGCCATACGGGCAGTCGGAGAAGTCCCATGGGCATGCCCTCTTCTTCCAGACGCTGGGCCCCTTGACGCACATCGCTGGTCCAGAAGCCGATGTGATCGAACCTGGCTCCCTTGGACGCATCCCAGGGGCTGCCTGGCGGACCTTCGATGAACTCGACGAAGGGCGCCCGCCCATGGTGAAGGCGATGCGGTAGCCCCGCTCCCCAAGCCGGTCGGACACGGGACCACTCACTCATCGCCGACTGCACGCTGAAGGTCCTGCATCGCTTGCTCAAGGTCCGGGACCGCAAAGCACACATGGCAGGAGGCGGTCATCCACCCGTGATCGAGCACGTCATCCCCAAGCCCAGAGGTTGAAAGGCGGTTGAGTGCTGGCGTCGGACCCTGGATCGGTGACACTCTGTGATCAGTGGGTAGCCTGCTCGCTGGTAGGTCGGGGAGTGGCCGGCGTGGCGCGGGGTGCGGCGGGGGCTTCGCGGCGACGGTCTGCTGACCGAACAGCCTCATGATGGTTGAGGGGTGGGATGGAAGAGCTGGTCGTCGAAAGCGTCAGGTACAGCGCTCCGTGCGCGGACTGTGGGGCACAGCTGGAGTGTTGGGGCGTCCACGGCCTTGTCGGTGGCTCGTTGCGGTGGGACGTGGAGTCCGTGTGCTCGGCCTGCGGGCAGGTGTCGACGAATCACGTAATTCCCCAGGTGGTGGCCTAACGAGCTCGTGCACGGTTAACGGCGGTCGCGGTCGGGCTCCGCTCGTGACCGGAGAGACCGAGCCACTTGCTGACCGCACCGTGCCATGTGGGCGGTGCGCCGATGTGGTGAGGTGAAAACGGGTTGCGTCCCGGGTAGATGATCAGCTTGGGTCCGTGTTCGTGGCTGCCTTGAACGATCTCGTACGTCCGGACCGCTATCCGCGTTCCTCTCGTTATGACCCCGCCTGGTTGCTCGACCTGGGCATGGGACCGAACCCGTTGTGGCTGCTGGAGGACCTCGCCCAGAACCTTGATCTGCGCTCGGGGATGCGGATTCTCGACCTCGGTTCCGGCAAGGGCGCCACATCGGTGTTCCTGGCCCGCGAGTACGGCGCCGAGGTCGTCGCGGCCGACTTGTGGATCGCTCCCGAGGACGCGACAGCCGTCTTCGCCGAGGCGGGTGTCGGCGACCAGGTGGAGGCCGTACGAGCGGAGGCCCACGCCCTGCCGTTCGAAGCGGAGAGCTTCGACGCCATCGTGAGTGTGGACGCTTTTGAGTACTTCGGCACGGCGGACAGCTACCTCCCCTACCTGCTGCGGTTCGTCCGTCCTGGCGGACAGCTGGGCATGGCGACTCCCGCCATGACACGGGAGGTCCGAGAGCTCGGGGCCATACCGCCCCACATCAAGAAGGTGGTCGGCTGGGAAGCGATTGCCTGGCACACGGCGGAGTGGTGGCGCTTCCAGTGGGAGATCACCGAGCTGGTGGAGGTCACGTCCGCGCGTCTGCAGCAAGACGCCTGGCGGGACTGGCTGCTGTGGGCCCGGGCAGGCGCCGAACACCAGCCGGACGGGCGGAACGCGAACCAGCCCGTCATCGACATGCTCACCGCAGACGCCGGGGAGTTCATCTCCTTCGCCCTGGTGACCGCACGTAAGGTCTGAGAGTCTGGACGACGGCGCAGTTCCCAGGGGCTGTGGTCACGTAAGTCCCCAGCCCCTGGGGACGTCCTCGGTTACTTGGCCGGGGGCTCGGTGGGCCCCTTCGGACGCTGGTTGGGTCGGTAGCTGGGGCCGTTCATGATGACCTGGTGGCTGGAGTTGATCAGCCGGTCCAGGAGCGGGGCGACGACGGGGTTGGGGAAGAAGGGATACCAGCCGCTGGCGCCCGGTTGCTGGTGATGATCAGGGACCGGCCTGCCGCTCGGAGACGAGCTCGTAGAGGTCGTCAGCCTGGGCCGCGGACAGCTGGCGCATGGCGAAGTCGTCGAGGATGAGCAGGTCAGGGCGGATAAGTTCGCGCATTCGCCTGTCCCAGGTGCGGTCCGCGTGGCCGCCGGCGAGCCCGGCCAGGGGCCGGCTGGTCCTGGTGAAGCGGACGTTGGCGCCCTGGCGGACGGCCTGGTGGCCCAGGGCCTGGGCGACGTGCGTCTTCCCGACGCCGACGGGTCCGAACAGAATTACGGACTCACCGGAGTGAAGCCAGCGCAGGGCCGCCAGGTCACGGATCTGGGCGGCGGGCAGCTTCGGGGAGGCGCCGAAGTCGAAGCCCTCCAGGGTGGCCTGCTGCTCGAACTTGGCCTTGCGAAGGCGGCGTTCGAGCGCGACGCTCTCGCGGCGGGTGATCTCGTCGTGACAGAGGACCTGGAGGAAGTCGAGGTGTCCGAGCTCGCCCTTCTGGGCCTGGGTGAGGCGGGCGTCGAGGGTTTCGAGCATCCCGGACAGCCGCAGGGTCTTGAGGGAATCACGCAGGGCGGTGGTCATCACGCTCATCGGGCGGCCTCCTCGGCGTCATCGTGGCCCTGGTCGTCGTGAACGCTGCCGGGGGTCTGGGCAGGGATGGTGGCGGCGAACAGGCCCTCGGGCCCGTGCAGAAAGGCCGAGGCGCCGGCGTCGCCGGTCTCGGGTTCCGGGTCGGTCTCGGTGCCGGCGACCAAGATGCCCTTGGCGGTGCGATAGGACGGGTCGCCGACCGCGATCGCCTTGCGGCAGGCGGCCTCCAGGCGGATGTCGCCGTGTTTCTTCCGCAGCCCGAGCATCCCCTGGGCGGCCCGGAGCCGGTAGAGGGCGTTGACCTCCAGGAGCTGGTCGATCACCTCCCGGCAGGCGTCGCCGGCCTGGGATGCCTGGCCGAGGCACCAGATCGGGGTCCGCATCTGGAAGGCGATCTTCTCGGGCGGGTAGTCGTTCTTGTCGGTGCGTTTGCCCTGTTCAAGGGCGGCGTGGGTCTTGACCAGCTCGCCTTCGTGGAAGACCTGCACCGTCACGGCGGTGGAGCGGACGTCGACGCGGCGTCCGCTCAGCTTCCAGGGCACCGAGTAGAGGGTGCGGCCGACCTTGATGTGGATGTCCGGGCCGACCGTCGCCTTCGACCACCTGGCCAGCACGAACGGCTCGGCCGGCAGCGGAAGCAGGGCCTCGGCCTCCACCGCTTCGAACACCGACAGCGGCTTCGCGCCGTCCAGCGGGCGGCACTGCCGCTGACCTGCGACGTTCATCGCCCAGGTCAGGGCCTCGGCCTGCATGTGCTCCAGTGAGGTGAACGTCCGCCCGCCCGCTCCAGAACGAGTCTCGGACATAGGGCATGGGCCGCTCGACCCGCGGTTTGTCCTTCGGCTTCGCGGCACGGGCCGGGTCCACCAATGTCTCGTAGTAGGTGGCGAGTTCGGCATACGACTTGTTGATCTGCGGGTCGTAGAGGTCCGGCTTGTCGACCCCGGTCTTGAGGTTGTCCGGCACCAGGCGCCGCGGGACGCCGCCGAAGAAGCGGAACGCTTCCGCGTGCGCGAGGGTCCAGGCGTGCTGGTCCATGTGCGCCACCGGGCGGACGAACATGTGCCGCGAGGCGGGCAACACCCTCACGAACGCCCAGATCCGGTGCCGTTTCCCGGTCGCCGGGTTGATCCACTGCCGCAGGAAGCCGTAGTCGATCTGGGCCTCCGAGCCCGGCTCGACGTTCTCCCGCAGCACCGTGACCTTCGAACGGGCCGCCTCCTCGGGCAGGTTCTCGTGCACCCAGCGGCGGAACGTCGACAACGACACCTTCAACTTGCCTTCGTCTCACAGCCGTTGGTGGATCGTGGTGACCGTCGTGGTCTCCAGCAACTGCTTGACGTAGTCACGGTGCGGCTCGATCTCTCCCCACCGGACCTGGTACAGCCTCCGGCTGGCCAGCTCCGGGAACCAGCTCTTGAGCAGCTTGGCCCAGTCCGCCTCGCTCATGGGCGGCCCGCCCGGGGTGATCCCGGCCGCCTCCGCCGGCGCCAGGTACTTCCTGATCGTCTTGCGGTCCGCCCCCAGCGAGGCGGACACCTGGCTCTTCGACCGGCCCGCGTACCAGTGCACGTAGATCTCGACGATGTCGACCACGGTGAATTTTCTCCTTGCCATCCGGTGCGTCCGTCGACCCCTCGGCTCGCAGGTCAAGGGACCGCGAAGGCTCCGAGAGGCCAGGACCCTCAACCCGGGCACCGGCATGCCCATGGGGAACCCGGCCGATTCGCAAGGAATAGCTAACTGTCGCACAAACCATACGAAACGGGGAATATGGTGCCAGTTCGAGCGTGGTCAGCGGCACCACCCATGGTCAGCATCCCGGTGGGGAATCGTGACCACAAGGGTGGGGAATTAGCTGACGCTGATCATGCAGATCGTGGGGAATTACCTGACTGCTGACACCAGTTGTCCAGGCCCGCCTACACCCCCGAGGTCTGCACGGCGCTGACGAAACCCCTGAGCGAGGCCCGGCCTTGGGCCGCGACGGTTCGGTACTGAGCACACCCTGCTCGGCCGGCTCACCGTGGCTGAAGGTCACGCCGATGTCGCCCGACTGGCCGGAACTAATGTTGTCGAGATGGAGAGCGTTAACTAAAGTTGTCGCATGGCTTCGATGGAGATCACCCCCGAAGAGCGGGCCGAGCTGGGCAAGGCCCTTACGGACGCCCTCAACCCGCTCGCAGCGGCCATTCGCTCCCGCCAGTCAGGGCAGTCCACGGCCCGCATGTGGGAGGCGGACCCGGTTGATGTGACGCTGTCCGTCCTCGCCGCCTGGAAGGTGGTGGATACGGAGGTCAAGCGGCTGACGGCGATCGCGGCAGCGACAGCCGGCTCCTACGGTGCGAACTACGAGCAGATGGGGGCGGTCTGGGGCATCACCCGCCAGGGCGCGCGCAAGAAGTGGCCTGACGCGGTTCCCCGTCCCGCGGCCGCGGCGGCGAAGACGGGCACAGTGCTCCAACTCTTCGGCGGCACCGCCGAACTGGTGCAGGACCCGTCGTCCGGCGGCTGGGCCTGGGCAGGCGAAGGCGCGGACGCCACACGTGACGCCGCCGGGGACGGCACCTGGTACGCGACGAAGGAAGAGGCCGCCGCCCACGCCGGAGCCTTCCTGCGGGAGCACGCCGCCAGCCCCTCGTAGCGCTCCAGTGAGGGTTCGCCCGGCTCGATACCCGACCCAGGAACGAAACAGGCACGCATGTTGGTCGGCTATGCGAGGTGAGCCGGTGCCACACAGCTCTCTCCACCAGGAGATTTATCCGCTGTGCATCGGCGACTGGTGAACTCCTGACTTCCGTATCAGGGAGTAGGCACGAGCTGTTCAAGGGCTCGTGAGGCAGCTGAGGAGGAAGCGGTGCTCACCGAGAGGCTGTTCCAAACTGACGGCTTACCGCCGAAGGACCGGTTCGACTGCTGGCGTGACCATGTCTCCCAGACGTATACCGCCGAGGTCGAAAGCGACCATGCGGGGGACTTCGCAGCGTCGCAGCGCATCCTGGACCTGGGGGGCGTACGTCTGTGGACGGTGGAGCACCCTTCGATGACCCTGAGGCGGACGCAGAAGCTCATCCAACAGTCTGATCCCGGGTTGTACCACCTCTCGCTCCCCTTAACCGGGACCATGAGCCACAGCGGTCCCGATCACGAGGCGGAATACGAACGGTACGACCTGGTACTCCATGACACCTCACGACCCCACCTCATGCGGGCGATCACCAGCGACGGCGAAGGCACCGTCTCGGGAACAGGACTCTTCGTCCCCCGAAAACAGCTGCCGCTGCCAGAGAACGCCATTGACGGACTGCTCATGCGACGGCTGTCGGGACATGAGGGCGTCGGTGCGCTACTCGCTCAGTTCCTCACCCAAGCTGCCCGGGACTCCGGCTCCTACCGACCCGACGACGGACCCCGCCTGGGCACCGTGGCGGTCGACCTCCTCTCCGCGCTGCTCGCCCACATCCTCGACGCAGACAGTTCCCTCCCCCCGGAAACCCACCGGCATACCCTCGTACTGCGCATTCGGGCCTTCGTCCAGCAGCATCTGCACGACCCGCAAATGACCCCATGTACCATCGCCGCCGCGCACCACATCTCCCGCAGCTACCTGTACCGCCTCTTTGAGCGCGAAGAGGAATCCATCGCTGCCTGGATTCGTGGCCAGCGCTTGGAGCACGCTCGCCGTGACCTCGCACAGCCCACCATGCGCACCACCCCCATCCACACCATCGCCGCCCGCTGGTGCTTCACCCACGCCGCCGACTTCACCCGCGCCTTCCGAAGGGCCTACGGCATGTCACCCAGGGAATACCGCAGCTTCGTCCATCACCCACAGTGACAGCACAAGTCGAACACACGGCTCATGACCTCACGAGCCGCCCCAGCGCACCACCCCCCCATCCGCGCCGCTGTTGGTGGCCCAGCCGGCGCTGAGCACGGGGGTTGCGCGGCTATGGGTCCTCTGCCAGCGTTCGGTGCCAACCAGGAAAGCAGGCTCCCCGCCTGGCGGCGGCTCAGGTAATCGCAGGGCGCCGGCCGCGAGCACATTGGGCACAAGCCGCGATCGAGGGCCGCACCCCGGGCTGGGGTGCGGCGCTCGGCGCATGTGCTTACGAGGTCCAGCCGCCGTACGGCACGGTGATCAGCTCCATGGCATGGCCCGCCGGGTCCATGAAGTACACCCCGCGGCCGCCGTCGTTGTGGTTGATCGCGCCGGGATGCTGCCGGTGCGGGTCGGCGTAGTGCTCGATGCCGCGCTCCCTGATCCGCGCGTACGCCGCGTCGAACTCCTCCTCGGAGACCAGGAAGGCGTAGTGCTGCATGGCGATGTGGTCCGCGGGGATCATGGCGAAGTCCAGCGTGACGCCGTTGCTCAGGCCGACCGCGATGAACGGGCCCCACTCCGCGGTGATCTCAAGGCCCAGCAGGTCCGCGAAGAACTGGGCGGACTCCCGGTTATCTCGGGCGTGGACGATCGTGTGGTTCAACTCAACTGACAAGGAATGCCTCCGAAGGCACCTCCCGACACCTCCATGCCTCACCCAGCCGGTGATCGACACGCGATGTCACGGTAGATCCTAGTCGCTGTTGTCTACGAAGTGAGTCGGCGGTAGTTGATGAGAGCTGCGGCCATACCTACGAAGGCGAGGAAGTGCTCGGCCTTGCGTTCGTAGCGGCGATGCACGCGCTGGCATCCAGCCAGCCAGGAGACACCGTCCTCTCGACGACCCAGCGGTGGCGGCCAGTCGTGTGGAGGGCTCGATGCCCCTACGGGCAATGCGGTGGCGGATGCCCCTCTTACGGAGCCATCTGCGCAGGTGGTCATGGTCGTAGCCCTTGTCCGCATGGAGCTTGGCCGGGCGCCGACGACGCGGGCCGCGTCGGGAGCGGACGGGCGGGTCCCCCGCACCAGTGGCTTCAGGCCGAGGCTGTCGTGCATGTTGGCACCGGAGACGCCCAGCGACAGGGGCAATCCATTCCGGTCCGTGATCAGGTGGGTCGCCGCGGTACCCGACGGGGGATCTGTGTAGCCCTGGATGCCGCCCGGCGCACGAACATCGCCGGCGCCCCACGAGCCTCGTGGTCCTGGTAGCGGTCTGAAAGTGCGCTCGGGCGCGAAGGTTCAGGTTTCCTCAGGGGCCAGCTCCTCGCCGCACGCGTCGGCGTCGTGCTGCTCGGTGCTCACGTGGTGCCTCCCTTGTCTGGCCAGGTGCGGTGGGCGATCCAGTCCGGATCGCGTACGGGCGCCGACGCCCGCGTCTCGGTGACCGGGCGGCGCATGATGCGCCAGCTGGTGCGCGGCGCAGTGACGACGTGGACCAGGACGACGACTGCCTGCCGCCCGGCGCCGCCCCGGACCCACGTCCCGGTGAAGCGGACCTGATCGGCCGCCCAGTCGCCGGCACGCCGCCACGGGCGCAGACGCCCGAGCAGGTAGCCGGCCGTGAGCGCGGCGGCCGCGGTGACGACGATGCCCGTCACGACCACCGCATCCCGATCGCGGACAGCAGTTCCATCCGTTCCGATGTCAGTGTTGCGGCTCGGCTGCGCTGGTTCGCGATCCATGCCCCGAGTCGGAGCTCCCGCTCCTCCTGGTCCTCGCCGACGGTCCGTTCGATGTGCTTCCTCGGGACCTGAAGGTGTCCTTCGCGTTCGTAGAACTGTTGGGCGGCCTGGTAGTTCAGCGCCCATTTGTCGGCCTGCGTGCGGCGCGGGGGCGGCTTCTCGTCCTCGGTCGCGGGGGTGATCCCGAGGACCTGTTCGCACATCCACTGCTGCACGCCTGTGAGCTTGTCCCAGCCGAGCCGGACCGAGCGCACCCATCGCCCGAGGTCCTCGCTCTGGTGCACGACGACGCCCGGCTCCATCGGCAGCTCGCCGCCGACCTCCTCGAGGTGCAGCCGGACGAGGTGGAAGGCCCTCTGCCATTCCACCGGCCAGCTCGGGCACCACGACGGGTCGATGTCCTCCAGCTGCTCGCGCCGCTCGCTCGCCAGCGCCCCCGCCGAGGACTCGACCGGCAGGCCCTCAGCACGGCGCTGCTCGATCTCGGCGGCCTTGCGGGCGGCTGCCCGCGCGTTCTTCAGCCAGATCCCCACCCGGTAGCCCTGGTGCGTGGCGTCCAGCGGGGCCAGGAGGTGACCGTTCGTCTCGGCCCACCCGCGCGCGGCGGACAGGCCCTCCTCCCACGCGACGTTGAAGTGCGACCACACCATGCCCAGTTTTTCCAGCTGCTCGATGCGGTCCTCGTCCATATCGCCGCGGGCGTAGAAGCGCCGGTTGTCGGCGATCCACTGCCCGAGGGGGAAGCCTGTGAGCGAGGCCGGCCACCCGACCCCTTCCGCCTCTTCGCCCTCGGGCACGCGGTAGGTGAAGGGCACCTTCAGGTCGCCGTGCTCGCGCGCGAAGATGACGGTGGCCTCCACCCCGCGCCGCCAGTGCTCGTGCTCCGGGTTGAGAACCCGCAGGTTGATGAACGCCGCCAGCTGCGCCGGGTCGCGCGGCGTGCTGAACTTCAACAGCTTCCGCGCGGACGCCGACGGCCCGCCGGACCCGTTCCCCTCACCCCGGCCCTCCTGGCCCTGCACGGCCTTCTGGACGGGCTTGTAGGCGCTGGGTGCCTGCTGTTCGGCGAGCTGCTCCACCACCCGGGCGTCGTGCGCCCTGAGCGCCTCCAGCAGCTTCGCCAACCCGCCGAACGCCCGGGAGGTGAGCATGTTGTCCGCCGTCTCGCCGGGCCCGAGCAGGACCGGCACGACGAGCGAGGCGACCTTGCCCTCGCCGGGCTGCATCCGCAGCGCGCGGCCGACGGCCTGGACGAGGTCGGGCATGGAGCCGCGGACGTCGGCCCAGTAGACGGAGTCGCAGTTCTTGGTGTCGACGCCCTCCCCGAGGACCTTCACCGAGCACAGGAAGCACTTCTCCACCACGGTGCCGTCCGTGGCGATCCCGGCGGCGAACTCGCCCAGGAGGCGGCGGCGGTGGAGCGGTTTGTGGTCGCCGCACAGCCAGTCCGCCCAGATCGTCTTGGGGTACAGCTCGGGGTCGGATGCGTGCAGCTGCGCGGCGACGTCGGGGAGGCCGACCGCGAACGCCTCGGCTTCCTTGACGACGTGGTGGAAGACGAGCGTGCGCCGGAAGTTCTCCTCCGCGGACGCCTTCACCAGGGCGGTCTGCAGAGCGGCGAGCCGCGCCCCGCGGACCTCTGCGGAGCGGCCTTCGGCGCCGAGGAGCTGGGCGGCCTGGAGCGCGGTGTCGGTGACGTCGACGCATACGACCTGGTAGGGGGCACAGATTCCCCGGTCGATGGCCTCCGAGAGGGTCAGAGTGAAGCAGCGACTGCCGAAGGGGCCCTCGGGGTCGTCTTCCATGCTCGCGACCAGCTCGCCCGGTGCGCCGGCCTCGTCCTCGTCCCCGAGCTGCCACAGCCGGGGCGTGGCCGTCATGTAGAGGCGGCGCAGGGACGGGATCTTCTGGTTGTCGTGGACGACCGCCCACGGCTTCCCGATCCGGCCCGAAACACGGTGGGCTTCGTCCACGACGATCAGGTCCCAGGCCGCCAGGCCCCCGGCATGCGCCCGCTCCAGCGTGCCCAGCCCGAGCGACGCGTACGTGGCGTACACGGTCACCTTGTCCAGGCCCCGCGTCCACTCCACCAGCTCGTCCACGTCCGTGGTGTTGGGGAAGGACACCTCCTCACCCCGCAGCGAAGACACCCCGATCATCGGCCCCCGGCGTCCCCCCTCGCGCCACGCGGCCTCGGTCTGGGCGAGCAGGTCCAGCGAGGGAACGAGCACCAGCACACGGCCCGCGTGGAGTTCCTCCGCGCTGCGGACCGCCACCCGGGTCTTCCCGGACCCGGTCGCCATGATCACCTGCGTCCGGAGCCCTCGCTCTGGCACAAGTGATCTTGCAGGCAATTCGAGGGCGCGCACGACCGCGTCAATGGCTTCTCGCTGGGCTGCCTCGCGCTGATCAGCGCGGTCTGTGCTCGACATATCGCCTGCCTTCTCCTGGGGTGCCGTCCGGTCGATTCGAGCGGTGGGAAACGGGAAACCTGCACGTAGACGGGCCACAAGGGCTACGGTGGGACTGACGCAATCGGCTGCTTGATCCGTCCTACCGGAACACCGGCAAGGCGGTTGGGTGGATCTCGATAACCCTCCGGAGCGGTTCGGGGTGGTGTGCTCTGAGTCCAGAGTTTATCTCGTTCCAGAAATGAAGCACAAAGAATCCGAGATTCCCCCGAACGTGGCTCAAGCTGCTAGTCTCGCCTTACCGCAAGCGAATCCAGGGTCTTGACGCCCCCTCAATCCTCCGTTTCCTCCGGGTGGCTGGCCTCGAACTCTGACACCCGTCCCGATCCCCCGTCACCCCCTCTTGCTGCTGCTTGGGCCGCCAGCCTGCGGGTGGGCCGCGCGGAGCGTGGCACGCCTTGCCCGCACGGGGAGTTGGGGGCGCGCCCCGGGTGGCTGGAGCGCAGCGGAGGCCACGGGTCGGCCGGAGCCCGGCCGCGGCCCGCAGCGCGGGCCGCCTGCCCTGCGTTTGGCGGTGGGCGCGCAGCGCGTGCCGCCGCGGTGAGCGGAGCGAGCCGCATCCGCTCACGCGGAGCGTGAGCGGCCGGGGAGCGTAGCGACCCG